>CAYPVA010000048.1:0-12291 GCA_964414045.1 uncultured Lishizhenia sp.
GAATTGGCATTGCCATAGCATCCGGGGCTAATTGCCCAAGCCGATTGAGATTGCCCGTAAACATAAACGCCATTATTTACGTCTGTTCTCACAAAATAAGTTTGGTCATATTCGGCCTGCCCCATGTAAGTTCCGGATTGTAAGGCACCACTTGCTGAATTGATGCGCAGCGCATAACCATCCGCACTTCCACCATTAAAAGTGAGGTCATTTCCTCCGCTGATTGGTAATGATGTTGAAGTTGTTCCCCCCGCAACATAAACACTCCCGTTACTTCCTGTGGCAATTGAATTTCCAGATTCAGTACCGCTTCCACCAAAATAGCTACTCCATAATAGTTGAGATAAATTGGTATTCAACTTAAATATTACGGCATCTTGGGTGCCGTTTAAAGTTGATTGGAATGCGTTGACAGTAGGGAAGTTAGATGAAGTTGTAGTGCTAGACACATAAACGTTTTGATTGGCATCTAAGACAATTTCTCCTCTAAATTGGTCGCCGTAATTATAAAATAGACTAGCGGAATTGAGCCCGTCTGTACTAGATCCTCCAATGTATGTTGAAGCAATTAATGAAGTTCCGGCGGCATTGAATCTGGCGATGTAAATATCAGAGCCATTGAATTCTAATGAGTTTTGAAGTTGATACGGGCCTCCATTAAAACTATTGTCATAAGAACTTCCGGCCATTGGGAAATTTGTGGAAGAGGTAACCCCATAGACAAAAAGTTCACCGTTGGGCGCACAAACGATACTATGAGGAGTTTCGTTTCCTGAGCCTCCTAAGTAAGTGGAATATAGCAGGGCAGTACCGTTTGCGTTGAATTTGGTAATGGATACATCCATCGGAAAGGAACCCGTCCCGGAATTGTAACTGGCGTCAAATGCACCAACTGTGGTTGGGTATCCGGATCCAAAAACAATTCCACCGCCAAATAAATTGCCGTTTACATCAGGCGTTGCTGTAAATCCCCAGTTATCTACAGGCGAACCGGTAAAGGTGGAAAATGTCAAACTTGGGTCGATGTAGAGCGCAAGACTTGGGTTATAATCATCGCCCAGAATGAAATCAATTTGGCCATTTTTGTTGATCCATTGAATGGGGACTTCCAATCGATCTCCGTTAGCAGCAATATTCCACGCGACTGGTTTACTGTATGAAATTTCACCAAAGCGGTGCTTAAGTTTCAAAATGCCATTTGACTCAATCCATACTGAATCGGCTCCTTGGATCTCAAAAGAAAACTGACCAATGTCTCCGTAAGGAGAAAGTTCGAGGTGAAAGGCCAGGTGCTTTTTTTCGGTTAAATAGATGAGTTTGCCGTCTTCAAAATAATTGGGATCTTCAATTTGAGCATAACCCCTTACCCCTGATTTCCATTTGGATGGATCGTTTCCTATAAAATAATTATGGTAATGGGAGCTAGAATCAGTGGCTTTAAACTGGGCATTATTCGCAAATTTAAAGACTTGTTTGATGCACTGATACTGACCCAATTGATCGTGATCCTGATGATGTTCGTCGTAATCGGTAGCCTGATGACCATGGTGTGTGGCGTTGGAAAGAAAGAAGGTGAGTCCTTCATTTTCTATGTAAACGCGGCCGCTTGAAATGGGGAGGTTGTATAAAATACGAGAATCCCATTGACCTTTATTGGGATACATCCAAACCTCCTGAGCGAAGGAAAAATGCACCCAACTAAAAAGCAGGAAAAAACGTATTATTATTTTCATGAACCAAGTAAAATTAACACATTCGTTATCAAACTCAAAACTATAAACTAATTGAAGTACATATGGTTGCCAATTCATGACGAAAAATTGTGTTCATGCTCAAAATATCTTTTATTTGTACTCTATAATTTCTCTCTCTTATGATCAATAACGTCATTTTCTACTTTTCAATTTTCTTGATGTCAAGCCCTTTGTTTGCTCAGGATTACATGCGCCTTCAAATTCCGGTCCAAAATGGCGAACTCAAATTATTAGCTGATCTCGGGGTGGCAGTGGATCACGGAATTTACAAAGAAGATAAATACTTCATCTCCGATTTTTCAAGTGCTGAAAAAGCAATTATGGACCAACAAGGCATTGCCTATGAAATATTGATTGAAGATATAGAGCAATATTATGAAACCATTTTAAATCAGGAAGAAAAACCACAAGTTAACAACGAAAAAAACAGCAGTTGTGGGAATACAACAGCTGTTCATTCATGGGCCAACCCGACCACACCAACCCATTTCAATTTAGGTACCATGGGTGGCTACTTGAAATACGAAGAATTACTCGCTGAATTGGATGAAATGGCTGCTTTGTATCCTAATTTAATTAGCGTTAAGGCACCAATTTCGAATTTCTTAACATATGAAAACAGGCCAATTTATCATGTGAAAATTTCGGACAATCCAACACAAGACGAAGCAGGAGAACCAAAGGTTTTGTATACCGCGATTCATCATGCGCGTGAACCAATGAGTTTGATGGAAACTGTATTTTTTATGTGGTATATCCTTGAAAATTACCAATCGAATCCTGAAGTTCAATATATAGTGAATCATTTGCAGTTATATTTTGTGCCGTGTCTCAACCCTGATGGATATGTTTATAATCAAACCACAAATCCGAATGGTGGTGGAATGTGGCGTAAAAATCGCAGGCTAAATTCTGGAGGGTCCTATGGTGTTGATTTGAATAGAAACTATGCCTATGGTTGGGGAACAACCGGAACCAGTACCAATCAAAGTAATGATACGTATTGTGGCACTGCCCCTTTTTCTGAACCAGAAACTCAAGCCATGCGTTGGTTGGTTCAGAACAACCATTTTATCACCGCTTTTAACGCTCATACCTATGCAGAAGATATCCTCTTCCCAATAGGTACCACCACAGCAGAATTTGCCGACCACCATGATTATTTTCAAACCTGTACCAATCATATGGTTGAATTCAACGGCTATACGGCTATGAAGAGCTCAGGCTTGTATCCTGCATCGGGTGATTCCGATGATTACATGTATAAATTGGATATTGGCATAGGTCAAAAAGATACCATGTTTGTCCATACCCCAGAGGTGGGAACGGCATTTTGGCAGCCACAGTCTGAAATTGTACCTACTTGTAAAGGGATGTTTTTCCCGAATTTAATATTGGCGCATCTCGCTGGTCGTTATATGTTGGTTCAAGATCAAGATCCAAGTTCGCTTGCAACATTGTCGGGGAACTTTACACATCAAGCCACCAGATTAGGTAGAGAAGCCGGCCCTGTCACTGTGAGTATCTTGCCGCTACAAAATATTACTAGCGTTGGGTCACCCGTGATTCACAACTTAGCAATTCAGCAAAGTGTCGACGCCTTGATTAGCTTTACCTTGGATCCAGCGATACAATATGGGGACACCATCAAGTACATCCTTCAAACCGACAACGGTTTTTGGCAAAAGAACGACACGATCATTAAAGTTTTTGGGGCTTACAATGTACTTAGTATTGAAGATGCCACAGATCCAAGTTCTTGGACAGGTAATTGGAACACCACTTCTACTACCTATGTCTCGGCTACGAAATCCTTTACAGATACACCGGCAGGAAATTATGCCAACAATACGAATACGACTTTTGCTTATACCCCAACGATCGATCTGACCAACAAAGGCGCAGCAAAAATTACATTTTGGTGTAAATGGGATATCGAGGCGGGCTACGACTTTGCTCAATTTCAGGTTTCAACAGATAATGGTCAAACATGGATTGGACAGTGTGGTAATTATACAGTACTAGGTACTTCAGGGAATGGGAGTGTTCAGCCTGCAAACAAACCTCTTTGGGAAGGTGTCCAGTCAGATTGGGTCCTAGAAGAAGTCAATTTGAGCGATTACCTTGGCCAAAATATCAGAGTTCGTTTTCAGTTAAAATCTGATGGAGGAACCCGAAAAGATGGGTTCTACTTCGATGATTTTACGATTTATGCCAATGAAATTGACACCTCTTCGGTTCAATATTTACCAAATCATCCTTTACGCATTGTTCCAAATCCGAATAACGGGAAATTTACAGTTCAAGGAATAACTTCGACATCAATTTATCAAATTGAAGATTTAAATGGCAGAAAAATTCAAGAAGGTCGCTTAGATGGTATCAACACCAATTTTGAATTGAATGAAAAAGCAGGGGTTTACTTCTTTACTACAACAAACAATGATCAGCAATTGCGCATAAAAATTGTTGTGCTGAATTAAAGCCTGATAAACGCATTGATGCGATCGATGTAAGCCTGATATCCCGCTACAAATGGTGTAGTTTCGTGTTCGCCACCCGGAACTAAATACGCCTCCTTGTATCCTTGTGTTTTATTGTCATAGACTGGCTGCCCATGACTTTTGACAGTCAGAAAAGAATCAGCTTGGCCATGTATCCAAAGTAAAGGAATGCTTACGTTCTTAATTTCAGTTGCGTTGTCAATCTTTAGATCAACCAAAAACGAACCGGGCATTGAAAGCAAAGCGGCATCTTGAATCATGACTTCGGCAGAAGCAAAAGGCGCCTCCAAAATTAGTTTGCTAGGTTCTAAGGCATATTCAGTTGGATGTGCAGCGACTTCGCAAGCAGCAGCCGAACCCAATGAAAAACCAAAAATAACAAAGCGCTCTTTTTGCAAGCCTTGGTCTTTTAACCATTGGATGGCACGGGCTGTTGTTCGGTACATATTTTCTTCTGAAGCCTTTCCTTCGGACAATCCAAAACTTGGGTAGTCAAACATCAGGACGCCATAACGTCCTAAAGCTCCCGTGTTAGCATAGAGCTTTTGACGCGGCCAATAAAAGTCCATATGATCTTTGTTGCCGTGACAATATAAAATAACGGTGTCTGTTGCAATTGCATTGAGGTCACCAACATAAATAGCACTCATTTTTGCAGCTCCTTCCTCCAATTCAACATCTAATTGAAATTGATGGATCATCGATGCTGGCACGTCGAATTGACCGCCGAGGTCCAAGGTAAGCTCGCCATTGTAGGCATCTAACTGATAACTTTCAATCTGACTTGGATTGAACAAAAACGCATCGAGTCGCTTTCTACAAGAAAAAAGGCTCAAAGAAATAAAGCAAATAAAGACGATTTTTTTCATGTTATAAGCGATAAGTAATTCCGAAATAAAGGCCTGTAGCCCCTCGATTTTGTAATAAACTTGGATAAGGCACCACAATATTCTCATTAGAGGATAGTGGCGCTAACATTTTGACTTCGGCTTGAAACGTCCATTTAGGTCTGATCCATTGATGCCCTAATTGCAAATTTGGAATCAAAAGCTGTTCGTTTGGCCTGCCTTGTGATTCTACCCGATAAAAGTCGAACCAATTACTGATGCCGGCATAAAAGAAATTGTAGTTGCGGTGGTAAACACTGCACATATGATCGAGGTGCTCGGGCTTCCATTGGCGACCATATTTGAAATAGTAGTTTCCGTCAATTTGAGGCCATAAGCGATTGGCACCGGTGTAAAAATCAAGTAAAAAATTGGCATTGAGCTGCGCAGATACCCCCATGCGGTCATTGCTCCAAATTTTTTGTGAAGCGCCGAGTTCAAATTGCCCCACACCAAATGCAAGTGAGGTAGTTTGTATTGCGCCCATAATCGTTGTTTGATCTGTGAGGCCTCTGCCATAACCAATGGATGTAAACGGAATAGGGATTGCACCGATACCAGGAACTTTGGCTATAGGCCCGCCAAAATGACCAGTAATTACTTGCTCTCCTTCTTTCAAAGGTTCGACAAAACGGGCGGGTGCGCAAGACCACAAAAGGACGAGGCTAGAAGTTAGTAAAAGTAGAATTCGCATCTCCAAATATAAAAAGATTAACCATCCAAATTCCTTACCTTTGTCTTATGTCTGGTTCGAGTTATGGTCAAATCTTTAAGCTCACCACCTTTGGAGAGTCTCATGGTGTTGCCATTGGCGGCATTATTGAAGGTTTCCCTTCTAACTTTGTGCTCGATTTAGCAGCGGTGCAGCAAGCACTTGACAAAAGACGTCCTGGTCAGTCAGGTTTAGTATCACCTAGAAATGAAAAAGACGTGCTTGAAATTCTTTCGGGAATTTTTGACGGAAAAACCACCGGCAGCCCGATCGCATTTTTAATCAAAAACCAAGACCAACAATCCAAGGACTACCAGCAACTCAAAGATACATTTAGGCCTTCGCACGCTGACTACACTTACCAACAAAAATATGGCAATCGCGACCACCGAGGAGGCGGGCGCAGCAGTGCGCGTGAAACTGCCTGTAGGGTTGTTGCTGGCGCTATCGCCGCACAAGCACTGCAAAAATTGGGTGTCAAAGCCTCTACTTTTGTAGATCAAATAGGTGCTATTCAGTTGCAAAGTCAGCGTTGGTTTAGCACTGCGCAAATTGAAGCATCGCCTTTGCGCTGCCCTGACCCAGTTATTTCTGCCCAAATGGAAGCCATTGTTAAAGAAATGCAACAAAATGGTGATACCATTGGGGGTTCGGTAAGATCGGTGATTGAAGGGGTGCCAGCAGGCTGGGGCGAGCCAGTTTTCGATAAATTACATGCCGAACTCGGCAAAGCCATGCTTTCTATCAATGCCGTTAAAGGTTTTGAAATTGGAAGCGGGTTTGCAGCTATTCAAATGAAAGGTTCTGCACACAACGACCAATTTTTGCCTGATGGAACCACTGCGACGAATCATTCTGGCGGTATTCAAGGCGGTATCTCAAACGGTATGCCTATTTCGTTTAGGGTTGCTTTCAAGCCTGTTGCAAGTATTGCCCAACCCCAAGAAGTTTTAGCTCAAGATGGTCAGCTCAAAGAATTGGCTATTGAGGGCCGTCATGACGCTTGTGTGGTGCCAAGAGCAGTCCCGATTGTAGAGGCGATGGCCCATATCGTCCTTTTTGACTTTTATTTAAGACAACAACGTAACACTTTATTTTCATGATACAACGCATTCAAACGGTTTATTTTATTCTTGTAATGGTGCTATTAACATCATTACTTTCCGGTGTTGAAATTTTTGGTTTCACGGCTCTAAAAAATTATTTTTCGTATTCGGTTTATGGCATTCAAAGTTTTAAATCTGAGTTAAATGCGCCGTTAGGTAAAGCGGAAAATATCCAAGGTTCCATCTTGTTTTACTTTGTGATTGCCTACGTTTTATTTATTTATTTGGCATTGATGTCCTACAAAAACTTAAAAAGACAATATATGCTGACGCGTTTGGCGCTGCTCATCTATTTTGTAGGCTTGGTTTCTCTTTTACTTTCAGCGACGCTTGGGCTTTTAGTCAAAGGGGCTGTTGGCATCGAACTCGGGGTCGGATATTACATCAGCGTAGTTGGTTTGCCACTTATTTATTTTGCTTTTAAAGGTGTTAAAAAAGATAAAGAATTACTCGAATCTTTAGACCGCCTGCGTTAATCCTATGAACTTTCTTTCCGTCGAACAACTCACCAAATCTTATGGTGAAAGACTTTTATTTTCAGAACTCACCTTTGGCATTGAGCAAGGGCAAAAAGCAGCCATTGTCGCCAAAAATGGTTCTGGTAAAACCACCCTTTTGCGGTGTTTGCTCGGCAAAGAACCTGCAGACTCAGGCAGCATTACCTTCCGCAAAGAGCTCCGTATTGCATTCATGGAGCAAACCGAAGACCTCGACCCAACGTTGAGTGTTTTAGATGCTGTGTTGGCACATGACCTCCCTGAAATCAAGTTGGTTAAATCATACAATGATGCATTGGCAGCCAATGACGAAGAAAAACTGGGTGTTTTATACCAAGCGCTTACCGAGCACCAAGCTTGGGATTTAGAAGTAAAAGTGCAGCAAATTATGTCTGTACTCAAACTCAAAGACCTCAAACAAAAAGTTGGCGAACTCTCAGGTGGGCAAAAGAAAAGAGTTGCTTTAGCCAAAGTACTACTAGCTGAGGCAGAATTTTTAATTCTCGATGAGCCAACTAACCACCTGGATTTAGACATGATCGAGTGGTTAGAGAATTATTTATCGGCCTCTCAATTGACGATCCTGATGGTGACCCACGACCGCTATTTTTTAGAAGTAGTTTGCGATACCATTTTCGAATTGGCAGACCAAACCATCTACCGGTACAAGGGAAATTTCTCTTACTATTTAGAAAAAAAGGCTGAACGCGAAGACCAACTACAAGCAACAATTGAAAAGGCCAAAAATACCTTTCGCAAAGAACTTGATTGGATTCGAAGACAACCCAAAGCCCGCGGTACCAAACAAAAAGCACGTGTAGATGCCTTCTCTGATTTGAAAAAAGTGGCAACTCAGCGGCTCGATGAAGACGAACTGGAACTCCCTATTAAAATGGAGCGCTTGGGCACAAAAATCGTCGAGTTTCATAGGGTTTCCAAAGCCTATGATGACCTTGTAATTTTAGATGACTTCAGCTACCATTTTCAAAGGCAAGAGCGTCTTGGCATCGTTGGCAACAACGGCACCGGCAAAACGAGTTTTTTAAAATTGCTTACCGGAGGCATATTGCCCGACAAAGGTAAAATTGTAATCGGTGAAACCGTTGTTTTTGGCTATTACTCTCAAGATCTGATCGAGGTGGACCCTGACATGAAAGTGATAGACGTAGTTAGGGAAGTTGCAGAATTTATTCCACTTGAGAAGGGAAGGCAACTGAGTGCTGCCCAATTACTTGAACGCTTCTTGTTTCCGAGAGACATGCATTATCATTTTGTGCATAAGCTCAGCGGCGGAGAAAAACGCAGGCTCAAGTTGCTCCGGGTACTGATGCTGAATCCCAATTTTTTAATTCTCGACGAACCTACCAACGACCTCGATATTTTTGCGATGTCTGTTTTAGAAGATTACCTCAGACAATTTCAAGGGAGTCTGATTGTGGTTTCCCATGACCGTTATTTCATGGACAAAATGGTTGATCACTTATTTGTTTTCCAAGGAAAAGGCAAAATCAAAGATTTAGTTGGTAATTACCATGTATATCGCAATAGCTTGCAAGAATCGAACAAGCAGCAAAAACAAGAAGCCAAAGCCACGGAAGTAGTTGTTTCAGCTACTGTTTCAGATAAGAAACGCAAAATGAGCTTTAAGGAAAAGCACGAGTTTGAGCAAATTGAAAAGCAACTACCTGAGCTTGAAGCTGAGAAAAACAAACTCACCGAAGAACTCTCGAGTGGTGCCCTGAGTAATGAAGCATTGCAGCAAATCGGTGAAAGACTCGGTAAAATCGTCGACGAAATTGACGAGCTTACGATGCGTTGGTTAGAATTGTCAGAGCTAGCTTAGTACATTACTTTCTTTATCAAACTGTCGGTATGACAACAAGATGGATAAAAAGGCCATCAGACACATGACACCGAAGACACAAACAAAATAGCCTAGGCCAAGTGTGCCAGCAATCAATTCTTTTGTTGCCAATACCACATTGACAACTGGTATAAAAGCGGTATTTAAGTTCAATTCAATCCCGGGGAAAAATCCAACCATGGCAGGCAATACCATCACAATGTTTAATGGCGTGATGATACTCTGCGCTTCTTTAAAGCTCTTGGCATAAACGGCAATAGGAATCATGACTCCTGCAAAGAATATAACCAAAGGCAAAAGCAACGCCAACATCGATGCAATGAACGGAAGCGTCAAGATGCTATGTATGACTTCAAGGAGTTCTTTCTCTGCTCCGAGATCGAGGAATTCAATAGAAATAAAGAGTCCGAGAAGGGAACAACTCGCGGCAAGCATCCCTGAACAGATCACTACAAGCATTTTACCCACCAAGATTTTCCAACGGGCAACAGGCGTAGTGAGTAGTGTCTCGATCGTACCTCGTTCCTTTTCACCGGTAAAGAGGTCGATGGCTGGGTACATACAGCCAATGAAACCAAATGCGATAAAAATATAAGGAAGAAAACCACCAGCAAGTTTACCCACCATCTTTTTGTTGGAAGCACAATTGGTGAAGTTGGCATTAACGGGCTTAATTTCTTGAACCTTGATACCTAGTTCTTGTAGTCGTTTTTGTTCTTCTAGGGCAGAGATGGCATCGTTAAAGGCTTCTGCACGGTCTTGTCGGCCTACTTCAGATGCATCGAAAACCCAGTCGAGTTGCAAATTTTTACCGCTGCTATCAGTCTGACAAAAAAGCCCTAGATCAATTTGTTGATTGCGAACAGCCTTGTTTAAACTTGCGGAGTCAGTGAAACTTTCGATTTTCTTTTTTCCGAGTGCTTCAGGAAGAGCTTTGAGTTGATTTTCAAGTTGTTGTCGCTTGGGTCCCCAAACACCCATTTTGAGTGTTTTTTCTTGCGCATCTTCTTCAAAAGACTTCGAAATTTCAACAAACACATTCAGTGTTATAGGGAATACCAAAATTGGGATCACCAACATAGTCATTAGTGTGCGACGATCACGGAGGGTATCAAGTAATTCTTTGCGAAAAATGCGATAAATCATTGGTCTTGGTTTTGGGATTGAACAATACGAATGAATTCTTCTGTTAAATTCTTGGTTTGCATTTGCGCCTTGAATTCGTCCATTGTGCCACTATATTTCAACTGACCTTTATGTACAATTGCTAAATCATCGCACAACAAATCAACTTCACTCATGATATGACTCGAGAAGATCACTGTTTTTCCTTGGTCTTTACAAGAGCGGATCAGTTTAATGATGTTTTCAGCGGTGATGACATCAAGACCACTTGTTGGTTCGTCAAAAATGACAACAGAAGGATCATGGATCATGGTGCGGCAAATAGATACTTTTTGTTTCATTCCGGTACTGAGCTTTCCGATTCTTTGTTGTAAAAAATCATTCATATCCAGCAAGTCAAATAGTTCTTTTTTGCGTTGTTCGCGCTGTGCTTTTTCAACACCATAGAGGTCTGCGTAATAATCAATGAGCTCAACAGGTGTTAGGCGTGCATAAAGCCCAGTAGAACCAGTTAAAAAACCAATGTGTTTGCGCGCTTCTTCAGGATGTGCGATGGCATCGATTCCTTGAATCTGGATTTGACCAGCACTTGGTTTCACTAAGGTAGCAAGCATGCGCAAGGTTGTGGTTTTACCCGCACCGTTTGGGCCAAGTAAAGAAAAGACCCTGCCTGGTTGACATTCAAATGAAAGGTCATTGACGGCAGTGGCTGTTTTTGCAGCCGTTTGCAATTCTTTGCGCTGCTGCTTCGATAATTCGAAAGTTTTTGAAAGGTGTTGTACGTTGATCATAGGCAGTATGATGACGATAAAATAAACGATTTGTTACGACAATTAGGAGCTAAAATTTGAGCGCGCGTTCTTGTGGAGCAATGGCTTTGTTTTTATTGGCAAGTTGCCCGCAAGCGGCGTCGATGTCTTTTCCTCGGCTGCGGCGTACATTGACGATGAGGTTTAAAGACTCAAGAAATTGAGCAAAAGCTTCAACTTTTCTGGCATCGGCCTGCTGATACTTGCCGTCGTCTATAGGGTTGTATTCGATGATATTGATTTTGCACGGTACGCACTTGGCAAATTGGGCGAGTTCACGAGCGTCAGAGAGGTCGTCGTTGAAATCTTTGAAGATGATGTATTCAAAGGTAACGCGCGACCCGGTTTTTTCATGGAAATATTGCAGTGCCTCCGCTAAACTCTCGAGGTTATTGCTTTCATTGATTTCCATGATTTCATTGCGCTTGAGGTCGTTGGCCGCATGTAAAGACAGCGCTAAATTGAACTTGACATTGTCGTCGCCCAACTTTTTGATCATCTTAGAAATGCCTGCAGTAGAAACGGTGATGCGCTTTGGAGAAATACCAAGGCCGTCCGGGCTGCAGAGTCGATCAATGGAGCGCAATACGTTTTTGTAGTTCAGCAAAGGTTCACCCATGCCCATGTATACAATGTTACTGAGGTTTTGCTGGTAGTGTTCTTGCGCTTGTTGTTGTAAATAGACAACTTGATCGACAATTTCACCTGCGCTGAGGTTTCTCATGAGTTTGAGCCTCCCTGTTGCGCAAAATTGACAAGACAAGCTACAACCCACTTGGGAAGATATACAGGCGGTCATTCTGGAACTTGTCGGGATGAGGACTCCTTCTATGACCTTACCTTCTTCAATTTGAAAAGCACTTTTAATGGTGCGGTCTTTACTGATTTGCTGATCTTGCAGCGCTATATGGTCGATGTAAAACTGTTGATCGAGCAATTGACGCAAGCCAAGGCTTAGGCTGCTCATTTGGTCAAAACGATGGGCATTTTTTTGCCACAGCCATTCCCACACTTGTTTGGCTCTGAAGGGTTT
>CAYPVA010000049.1:0-11964 GCA_964414045.1 uncultured Lishizhenia sp.
ATGTCAATGGCAAAGTCAGGGCGCTTGATTTTTTGAAATTTACCTCTAAAGAAACTGAAATACTGAAAGGGGTACTCCAAAAGTCATTGCTTGCGATGCCTAATTGGATGCCAGCAAAAAACGAACAAGGACAAGCAGTGGTTTCGGAGTTAACACTACCGATTCGCATACCGCTATTTGAATAATAGCTGCTATCTTTATTACATGAAAAGTTTTTGGAAGCAACTAGATCTCCGTCTTCAAATTATTTTAACGCTTTCTGTTCTCAGTTTACTTTATGCTTTTTGGCAGCATTTCACTAGCGATATTTTACCCATACACGAATGTAGAAAGTCTGATTCCCTGACTCAAGCTATTCAGTACATGCGTGGCGCGGCATTCTTAGAACCACAAACGAATTGGATTTCTCCTACCGGAAACCGAAATGCTGCTGCCGAATTCCCAATCATATATTATCTGCTAGGCCAAATTTGGAAAATTACAGGTTATCAGCTCTGGATTTCTAAGTTGATGAGTCTTGCAATTTTAATCACAGCAATCACTTCCTTGCACCGCCTATTGTTTTGGTTTTTTGGCACCAAACAAAAAGCCCTCCTATTTTCCGCGGTTATTTTTAGTGCTCCGGTCTTGGTTTATTATTCAGATACGGTAATGCCAAATGTTTACTCTTTTTCATTTTTACTGTTAGCCACAAGTGCTTGTTTTGCTTATTTGCAAGATAGAAACTGGAAAAACCACCTCTCCTTTACGCTTTTTTTAACCTTGGCTATATTAATTAAAGTCACGGCGCTCATCGCTGTTTTGGCCTTTGTTGGTGCTTTATTCTTCCGGGTGCTTTTTGCCAACAGTTGGAAACTGTATCTGACAGACAAACGTTTTTATTGGCTTGCTTTGAGCGGCATCTTGGCATTAATAGCTAGCTTGATATGGTACAGGTACGCTATTTGGTATAATGCGTTTTACGGATCTACTATTTTCTCAACTACAATTAGGCCAATTTGGGAAGTAAGCCTCGAAGAACAAATTAGAATCGTCAAGTTGGTGCTCACTGAACACGTGAAAGAATTGTATCATCAGTTGATACTAATTCCGTTGGTCATCTTGGCATTTTGGGCACTGTTCAAAAAAAGCATTCCTGCTTATTTGCGTTGGTTAATCGTCATCAGTTTCTTGGGCCTTTTCGCTTATTTCATTTTGTGGTTTTGGGTATTTGACGTCCATGATTACTATTTGATTGAAATATTATTTGTGCCGCTCATTTTAGTAGCTATTTATATGAAATTCGGAAATCAATTTGTGCCTTCTGACCGCTGGCGAAAGCGCATAGCGCTGGTTGGATTGTTGCTCATTTTTTTAAACGCGATATCTTACACGCAAGTGGCGGCAGGCCATCAAAACATCATAGTCAAAAACACGCCGTTAACTTCTTCATTTATCAGAGGTAATTGGGGCTGGTTTTATTTCAATCAAGGAGAAACTTTGGGCCAGATTCAAGAACAGAAACCAATGATACAACGATTTATTAGCCCTACTGATACAGTTTTTTGTTTCTCAGATCCGTATCCAAATGTGCATCTGACTGCAATTGATAGAATTGGTTATAGCAATTATAGCCTTTACCGAGACAAACCATTTGTGGAGCAAATTCATGGCTTGATTAAAAAAGGGGCAAGTAAACTATTGGTCTTGAAACAAGACACATCTCATGTAGATATCAAGCCATTCTTGACACACCAGCTCTATACAAGAGGCAATGTGTTGGTTTATGATTTAAGGCCTTTGAGAAAATAAGGGAAGATAAACTATAAAGCAGCTTCCTTTGCCGGCCTCTGATTCAAAATGAATGTGGCCATTGTGTTTTTCCAAAATTTGTTTCACGACATTTAGTCCGATGCCAGAACCTGAGGATTTTGTTGTGAAGTAAGGAGTAAAAATCTTTTCTTTGGCCGCTTCATTGATACCAACGCCGTTATCCTTCACTTCAAGGATGATTTGCGCAGCATTTAAATGAAGCGAAATCTCAATTTTGGGTTGAATTGTAGTTTGGGTTGCTTGGAGGGCATTGGTGATGAGGTTATTTAAAATTTGACCCAACATTTTTTTATCAGCCAACACAGTAAATACAGCATCTGTGTAATTAAAATCAATAATGGTATGGTTCTCAAAAAGCGGTAAGGTATTGATAATGAGCAACTTTAAATCTACTTGTTCAAATTGTGGCTCTGGCAACTTTGCAAACTGAGCAAATTCATTGGCCATAGCCGCAAGTCCGTCAATTTGTACAATTAAGGATGGCAGCGCTTTTCTGGCTTGTTCCAAGGTGTCTGGATGGTTATTTTCAAGATTTCGCAACAGATGTTGAATGCTCAACTTCATTGGCGTGAGTGGATTTTTAATTTCGTGAGCAATTTGTTGAGCGAGGTCGCGCCAGGCACTTTCGCGTTCACTTTTGGCCAATTTTAATGCCGCTGCTTCTAGTTCAATTAACTTCTCATTATAAGACTGAACAATGGCACCAATTTCATCTTTATTTTGATAGGAGATGCGTTGGTTTTTCTTTCCAAATTCGATGTTTTTTACTGATTTAGCCACTAATTGTAGCGGCCCGATGAGCCAGTTACTTACAATGAGTGCAATAAAAACAGAGAGTGCCAAAAGCAAAATAAACACATTAATGGCGGACTTCAAAAACTCTTCAATCTGTTGCTCGTAAGCTTGTTGTTGTCCAAACAATTGTAAATTGATAAAACCGAGCAGGTCTCTTTTTTCGTTCATCAGAGGCAGGTAGGCACTGCGGAATTTAAGATTACCAATTTGTTCTTGGTGCGAGAAATAGCTGCTTTTATTGCCAATTAGCGCATCCATGGCCGTCGCATCCATGTGTTCACCAACGAGCCCAAATGCAAATAATTTTGGCCTTGAGGATGAAATTAGAAAACCATCGGCGTCGTAAATAAAAAGGTCTGTATTAAATACACTGGATAATTTGGCAGTTTTAGCCTCTAATTGAAATCCAATTTTCTCTGCATCCAGTGTATCGAGTTGACCGAGCTGGTTATTGAGTTCAATTTTGACAGCATGTAGTTTTTCTTTTAATGCTTGTTGTGCATAAGCATCGAACTGCTGTCCAATAAAAATAGAGCTACCTAAGCCATACAGAAACAAGGAGATGACAAGGATGACCAGAAATGCAATTTGAATTTTAAGGGACAAGCTCCAAGCTCTTCCGATGAGAAAACCTTGTCCACTGATCATATTTAATGCAATAGTAAGCGCTCCCCAAAAAACAAAAATGAAGGCAAAACTGGTAATTAGGTTGAGCCAAGTACTTTGTTTGGTCGCAATAAAAATGGCAGAATCCGAGCCACTCAGAATAACGGTATGCTCAAATCCGCGAAATTCGAAAAAGGATTTTTGAAGGAGTTTTCTCGGAAAGGAAGCAAGCGTGTTGGGAAAATTGAAATCGCCGGTTTGATGTATCAGGCGACCTTCGGCATACTTACCGATCGAAAATTGTTCTAAACTTTTTGAAATACCCGCTTGGTCAGAAATGAGTAATCTTGGAAAGCCCATTTCTTCAGGTATACGCTTAGAGATAAGTGTAATGCAGAGTATTGTTTGATTTTTTAGGGGCAGTAAAATGATGTAGCTCAGTCCTTGTTCTTCATGCGGCATGAAATAAATATGTTCTTCAATTTCTGACGGGAGCCCGTGTAATTGCACTAATTCAGAAAGTTTGGAATATCTTAAAGAATCATTGCCAAAACAAGGTCTGTGCTGTAGGTCAAAAAGATCGGATTCAATTTCAAAGCCATCCCAGACGCCTTGCAAAAATTTCTGACTCAAAATATGCTCAAAACTCACCTTTGTCATTTGATTTTTCAGGCTGTCAAAATCGGTGAGCAACCATTTTTCTTTTAGTATTTCAGGCAAAATTTGAGAAAAAGACAATTCTAAATTGATGTTGCGTTCTAGTGCAAGCTGCTGCGCAAACAAACGCCTGTTTTCTATTTCCTTTTGTTTGACTAATTTTTGTAAATGAAGGCTTAGAAAAAATGATACCAAGCTCAACATGAGCAGTTGTCGGCTCAGTCTAAACCATGAAAATTCAGAGTTTTTACCTAAAATAAAATTGAGACAAATGGTGAAAATGGGGAGAAGGTTAAACCAAGTTGTATCAACAAGGAGCAATAAGATAAACGGACTAATCATGAGTCCGAGCATGAGCCCTCGGCGCAATTTGTTTTTCTTTCCAAGCTGTTGTTGCAGCGCTTGCGAAAGTATCAGTTGAAACTGATAAAAATACAAGCCAATTAGTGTGAAGAATACAAATGAACTTAGGCGCAACTCAAAAATATGCGCAAAATTTACAGGGATGTTCGAGTGCTCAAGGATCAGTGCAAGCTGACCATTTACCCAACTCCAAAAAGCAATAGGAAAGAACCATATGAAGATGTTAAATGCTGTTATTTCAGTTTTTTTGAGGAGTCCAAGAATGAATTGCGCACCAAAACCTACAAACAAGCCATTGATAATGAATCCAAAAAAATTGGGTGTCCACTCATCAAAAGCAAAAAAACTGACAGAAAACCAATCAGATTCTTGTAATGGAAGGGGCCAGCTTGCCTCATAAAAAATGAGCCTTGCCACCAAAAGCAAGACTAATATGATGGCGCTTGCCCATAATTGCCCGCGAAAAACCTGATAGCAGTTAAACAGGATCAAAAACAAACCTATAATCAACAGAAAAGGCGCTGCTAAGAGTATTAACGAGGCTGCGTTATTGGTCTGATTAGGTTTGACATAACAAACTATTTTTCCTTTTGCATTGTAAATAGCCTCTTTAGCAGGACCATTTGGCAGCACTTGAAATTGATGTGTCCAAAAAGAAGGGTTACCACCCTGTAGGTAATCGTTCTGGAGTTCATAGGTATTCTGTAAGCAAAAACTTACGCAACAGCTTAGACTATCTGTGGAATGGGTTGTGGCAAAGTACCAGCCATTTTTGAGTTTAACGAGTCCGTTTGCCGGAAATAAATCACTTTTGTATCTGCCAACGGGAAGTTGATTATTGCGCCAACCAAACAGGCGCTCGCCATCGTAAATATGAAAATAAAATTCTGGAGAGTGTACAAGCTTACCTTTGTCTTTGATTTGTGCCAATAGCTGTTTGGCTTCAGTCTGTGCTCTTCCTTCGAGTTCTAAAAATTGTTGCTGAATTTTTTCTTTTTGAAAATGATTGATGGAACTCGAACCAAGAATAAAAAGGGCACAGAAAATGAGAGCTGAACCTAAGTAGCTAAGTTTCCAATTTTGAAAATGGAGGTTTTTAATTTTCATTGAATAAAGCGCGCTGGCAACAAGTTACGCAGTTCTTTAGTCAAAAGCAAAAAGTCTTCTTCGGAACGGTGGTCGTTTCGATAAATAAAGTGGGCAGCATCTTTGTAAGGCTCGATGAATTGTTGGTAACACGGCAGTACGTGGTTGTCCCATTGATAGATGATTTCAGAGCGTTTGTAGCCGCGTGTTTCTTGATCGCGATAAATGCGGCGGTCAAGCTGAATGGCGTGGTCAACATCAACGTAAATACTGAAATCAAGTTGTTGGAAAACACTCGGATAATGCAAGGTGAATAGGCCTTCAACAATTATGATATCGCTGGGTTGAATAGTGAGCAACACACTTTTGTTGCCCTGCACATTGAAAAAATATTCTTTGACTTCAATGGGATTGCCTGCAATAAGTGCCTTTAAATCTGCGGCTAATTTTTCGTGATCAAGGGCAGTTGGTAAATCAAAATTGACTACCCCGTTGGCATCTTTGCTTTGTTTTTCTATTGGCAGATAGTAATTGTCCATAGAAAAAACAGAAGAACTACATCCTTCCAAAGATTCTGAAATGCGCTTGAGCAAGGTAGTTTTACCAGCCCCGCTACCACCACAAATACCAATTACAAAAGGCTTAGACATGGCACAAAGATACAACTTGTGGCGCAGTTTTTTCGTCCTAACGAAGGCCCTTTAAAGCAAAAAGTGCTACTTTCGAATTCAAGTACCAAATGCTGTTCTTATGAAACTATTTTACTCCTTTATTTTTTTCTTCTCCACCACTATTCTCCTCGCTCAAATTCAAGGAAACGGAGGCTTACCAATTAGTAATAAACAAGCGCTTGATCAGAAATCCATTCAAGAATGGTCTTTCAACCAACCAAATGTTGCTGCTCTACAAGCCGAAGACGCTCAAATAGACGAACAAGGCATTGCTCCTTGGCGTTTTGGATTTAACAATTACACCAATATTAACACGACCAATGCAGGTACTTGGTTTGAGTTGCCAAATGGTGCCAAACTCTGGATGCTGAAGGTAAAATGCCATGGCGCATTAACTGTTAACCTCACCTTTGAGCAGACAAATATTCCAGACGGAAACCAACTATTTGCATATAACCCAAGCAAGGACTTTATTTTGGGGGCTTTTACACAACAACACCTCTATGATGGGCAACTCGGAACTGAACTTATTCCAGGAGAGGAGGCCATTTTGGAGTATTATGTTGCCCCACAAAACCAAATAGGCAACATTCACCTTAGTGTCGTAACGCACGGATACCGAACCGCTAACGAATTCATTGAAAAAGCATTTGGAAGTTCAGGAAGTTGCAACATGAATGTCAATTGTAACGATGGTTTGCCATGGACTCAACAACGCAATAGCGCGGTTATGCTGGTTTCCGGGAGCAGTGGATTTTGCTCTGGCGCACTTATCAATAACACGCTAAACGACGGCAAACCATACGTACTTACCGCCAACCATTGCTATAGCAATCCAGCGAACTGGATTTTCCGTTTCAATTGGCAAGCAACTAGCTGTAATAACCCAGCATCATCGCCTACATTTCAATCTTTAAGTGGTGCAGTACTTAGGGCACGTCGTACGCCCTCCGACTTTTGTTTGGTTGAAATCACTGGTGGGCTAGTCAACGGAAGCGTACCACTCGATTACAATCCATATTTTTCTGGCTGGGACAACTCGGGTACGATTCCTACTTCTACCGTTTCTATTCATCACCCATCAGGAGATATCAAAAAAATCTCATTTGATGACAATTCACCGAGCATCTCACAAGGGATGGGTTCTACAGAAGCCAATTCAACTTGGACTATTCAATGGGACAGAAATACAACGACTGAAGGGGGTTCTTCCGGATCGCCATTATTTGACCAAAATCACCGTATCATTGGTCAATTGTGGGGCGGGGGTGCTTCTTGTCAAAATCAAACAGCCCCTGATTATTATGGCCGTGTAGCGAACTCGTGGGAACCTGCAGGTAGTAATAGCACAAACCAACTCAAATTTTGGCTAGATCCCAATGCATCAGGTGCTGCATTTATTGATGGCTTTGATCCGAACAACGCTACAGTCGTTGCGTTAGATGCGGCGTTGTCAGCCCCTCAGTTAACAGCTTTGACGCTTTGCGGCACAAATTATTTGCCTTCTGTTTCCATCATGAATATTGGAACAACCCCTATTACTAGCGCCCAGATTTCATACCAAATTGATAATGGAACCGCCCAACAATATAATTGGTCCGGAACGCTAGCGCAATGGCAAGCCCAAACCATAACGCTTCCTCAAGTTCAACTTACTCCAGGCGCACATACTTTTAGTGCAACCGTGACTAATCCAAATCAGGCTCTGGATGAAAACGCCAACAATAACACGGCCGCTGTAAATATCACCATCCAAGCAATTCCAGAAACAATCGATTCGATTCATGTTACGCTTTTAACAGATGATTATGCCAACGAAACCTATATGGAACTACTCAATTCAAATGGAGGAGTAGTATGGTCTGAAGGCAATGAAAATGTTGCTGGCAATTTCGGAACAGGTGTTTTTCCTGCGCCAAATGATGCCACAAATCCATTGCAGAATAATACCTCTTATGACTACACAGTAGCATTGGCTGCTGTTGATTGTTATACTTTGGTCATTTATGACTTTTACGGCGACGGCATGGGGGCATCACAATGGGGTGGCACAGATGGCGAACTGACCGTTACAGATCATAACAACAATGTCATTTTTACTTTAACGAATGCCGACTTCGGCGACAGTGCTTACATAGTCATTAAAAACATTGATGATGCGGGTTACACAGAACTTGACTTTGGTTGGAAAATTGCGCCAAACCCGGCCCAGACAATTTTAGATATCAATTGGTCTGTGAACGAGCAAGTGGAAATCGAAATTGTCGATATGTTTGGAAAGGTTGTTTTAGCGCAGGACCATCACGGCATTTCTTGTAAAATGAACGTTGCACCGCTCAATGCTGGCGCCTATATCCTTCGTTTCAAACGTGCGAATGGTCAGGTTCTTCAACAGAAACTCATCAAGAACTAGATCCGCGTATGAGTGGCATTTACTTGCACATTCCTTTTTGTCGCAAGCGTTGTACTTATTGTGATTTTCATTTCTCTACCACTTTTGATGCATACAGAAGTGCGTTGTTAGAAGCTTTACGGATAGAATTGGAGCTTAGAGCACCTGAGCTTCAGGGCCCGATACAAACCGTATATTTTGGGGGAGGAACACCAAGTTTACTTAGTCCTGCTGAACTCGCTGAAATTTTTGCAGGTTTAGATGCAAATTATATTTTGGATAGTCATGCCGAAATCACTCTAGAAGCAAACCCCGAAGACATCAACGAAACCAACCTTATTGCATGGAAGCAATTAGGAATCAACCGATTGAGCATTGGCATTCAGACACTGTCAGATCAAACGCTCAGTTGGATGAATCGGGCACATGGTGTGCAAGAAGCACTCCTTGCAGTAAAGTTGGCACAAAATCTAGGTTTCAATAACATAAGTGTGGACCTCATTTATGGCTTGCCTAATTTAGATGTTCCACAGTGGGAAGAAACGATTGAGAAAGTGCTAAATTTAGATGTGCAGCATTTATCTGCGTATTGTTTAACAGTAGAACCCAAAACTGCGCTCAATCATTTGGTCAGAAAGAAAAAATTGCAACCCGCTGATGAAACGCAACAAAGCGAACAATTTCTGTGTCTATTAGCTTTGGCAAATCAGAAGGGTTTTGAGCAATACGAAATCTCGAATTTCTCGCTTCCAGGCTTTCATTCTAGGCACAATTCAAGTTACTGGGCTTTCAAGCCATACATTGGCATAGGTCCTTCTGCACATTCTTTTGATGGCGAAGTCCGACGTTGGAATATTAGAAACAACGCGACCTACTTAAAAGGGGTGGGTAAAAATGAAAATTGGTTTGAAGTCGAAAGGCTGAGTGCAAATGAACGCCATAACGAACAAATTTTATTGGGCTTGAGAACGAAGTGGGGGCTAGATACGACAAGTTTAACCTCAGGTTGGACCCAAAAAGAAAACGCGCAAATAGAAGAATTTGCGCGTCTTGGTTGGTTAAAATTAGATCAGCAAAACATTATTTTAACTGATAGGGGTAAATTACATGCAGATGGAATCGCTGCTGAGTTGTTCAGACTAGACTAGCAAAATTCATCATAGGCAGCCTGTAAATTAGCTGCAATCATTTGAGCGCTTCCGCCTTCAATGTGATGTCTTTCAAGAAAGTGAACCAGTTTTCCGTCTTTAAACAAAGCAATTGATGGCGATGAAGGCGGATAAGGTAAAAAGTACTTTCTGGCTTGGGCAACAGCATCTTGATCTACACCTGCAAAAACGGTAGTCAATTGCGCTGGTTTTTTGTCGTGTTGAATAGAAAGCTTCACCCCTGGTCTCATGTTGCCGGCTGCGCATCCGCAAACTGAATTGACAACAACTAATAGTGTGCCAGTACTTTCGTTAATGGCTTTATCGACCTCATTAGCGGATAATAATTCTTGAAACCCAACATTGGTTAGGTCTTCTTTCATGGGTTGAACAAGTTCTGCTGGATACATATCTTTTTTTTACAAAATTACACAACACCACTCAATGCAGTGTCACTTTGGTGTCATTTCTTAAGATAGTTCAATAAAGCTTTGCTAGAAATGAGTTTGGCGTTGGACTCGATTTTTTTAAATCCTAGTTTTTGACAGAATTTTGGATTCTTCTGAAGCTGTTTTTGAAGATAAGCTTTAAAACGTTTGGCACTTGAATAGTTCATAGCTTGTCTAACAATACAAATGATATTTCGGTCGGCAACCCCTCGGTATTTAAAGAACTTTGGATATAAAATGCGCTGCTTGCTATTTGCGGGCTTCAATTGCTGATGATATGTATCATATCGACAAAGTAGCATATTGGTGTGGTATTCATTGGCACCGTTGAAAGCTAACTTGCGTTCTTTTAATCCTCGAATAATGGCTGAATAAGCTTTTTGTTGCTGTTGATTTTTTTCGCGGTTTCGATAAGCGAATGAGAAATGAGCCTTCAATAGCGCATAACTAGCGTCATCGGCAGCAGCCCATAGGTTAGTTTTACTGAGTTCAACGAAATTTTTAACTTGATCCAAACTATCTGGAACACAAGAAAGACCAATTGGTATTTGCGCAAAATCAGGATACCGTTCTTGAAAAGGTGTTTTTTCAAGTTGTGCGTAGGCGTTTAAGCCGTTCAGCCAAACTAAATCAAAACCCGGATTCCATGGTTTGTTTTGGATGCGATAACGAATTTGTTGCGCGTTTAAGTTTAAAAATTCGATTTTAATCCCGGATTTTTTTTGCCAAGTACGAAAATAACGTTGTTGTTTGGCACTTAAAAAATTACTGGCTATCCGAAGTTCATTATTGACTTCAGGCTGAGCGACCTCTACCCGACATGCCGCGATTAGGCCACACAAAAAGCTAAATAAAAATAATTTATGCACCGGTGAGTTTTTTAATTTCATTGAGCTTTAATAAGGCTTCAACAGGAGTCAGTGCATTGATATCTGTTTGGACAAGTTCGTCGTGAATTTGCTGAAGCACAGGATCATTGAGTGCAAAAAAGCTCAGTTGAACATCTTGCTGAATGTTGGACGTGTCTGGCTTTGATTTTGACCCGACATTTGCATGACTAGCTTCTAAATCTTTGAGAACTGCCTCAGCACGCTTGACCACAGCATTGGGCATGCCTGCAAGCTTCGCTACATGAATACCAAAAGAGTGTGCAGAACCGCCTGGCACTAATTTGCGCAAGAATAGCACTTGGTTACCAAGTTCTTTGACGCTCACGTTGAAGTTGTGTATGCGATTGAATCTTTTGGCCATTTCGTTGAGCTCGTGATAGTGTGTAGCAAAAAGTGTTTTACATTGAGCTTTGGCGTTTTCATGTAAGTATTCAGCAATGGACCACGCAATAGAAATGCCATCATAAGTGCTGGTTCCGCGCCCAATTTCATCGAGTAAAATAAGACTCCGTTCAGAAACATTATTGAGGATACTCGCAGTTTCGTTCATTTCAACCATAAATGTTGATTCTCCGGAAGAAATATTATCGGAGGCTCCGACGCGTGTAAAGATTTTATCTACGATGCCAATTTGGGCGGAAGTTGCGGGTACAAAACTACCCATTTGAGCCATGAGTACAATGAGTGCAGTTTGTCTTAATATAGCACTTTTACCACTCATGTTGGGGCCAGTAATCATGATGATTTGCTGGCTGCTGTTGTCAAGCATGATGTCGTTGGTGACATAACTTTCGCCAATTGGCAAGCGCTTTTCAATAACTGGATGGCGCCCCTCTTTAATGTCAATTTTTAAGCCGTCATTGAGCTGCGGTTCGCAGTAGTGGTTATGGATGGCAACTTTGGCGAAGGAATACAGGCAATCGAGCTTGGCAAGTTGCTGTGCGTTGTTTTGAATGGGCCCGATGTAGTCCGCCATGGCATAGACTAACTGCTGATAAATTTGCTGTTCTATGGCAAGGAGTTTTTCCTCTGCTCCGAGTATTTTTTGTTCGTATTCTTTGAGTTCTTCAGTAATATAGCGCTCAGCAGAAACAA
>CAYPVA010000050.1:0-11516 GCA_964414045.1 uncultured Lishizhenia sp.
TTGAGCGCATGAAAAATCTAGCTCAATTTTGTTTGTCAAATGGTTATCAAATGAACACCCATAGCATTGGCGATTCTGCGAATGCCTTGATATTAAATTTATATGCCAGCGTATTCAAGCAAAAACCAGATCACCGTTTTCGCATAGAGCATGCGCAAGTCGTGGACCCCATTGACTTTCAGAAGTTTGCGAACTTTGCAGTTTTTCCTTCGGTTCAGCCAACGCATGCTGTCTCAGATGCCGATTGGGCCGAGGATCGGTTGGGTAAAGCGCGCATGAAGGGCGCCTATGCGTATCGCACTTTGTTGCAACAATTTGGAATGATTGCATTAGGTACAGATTTCCCAGTCGAACAAACAAATCCTTTTTTAACAATGCAAGCGGCCGTGCATCATGCAACGACTGCTGAATCCTTGTCTCTTGATGAAGTACTCAAAGGCATGACCATCTGGCCGGCATTTGCTGCCTTTCAAGAAAAAGAATTGGGCACGCTTGAAAAAGGAAAGCATGCTACTTTTGCAATATTTGAAAATCCAGTTACTGCTGATCAAGGTCAGGTACAAAACTATGCTTGGCGTACCTTTATCAAGGGTAGATGTGTGTTCAAGCTAGAGGCTTTGTAGTCTTGTATTGGTTTTATTATTCATTCAAACAACTTTCAATGCGTACTATTTTTCTCCTGCTCTTTTTAAGTAGCGCTCATTTTTTTGGTATTGCTCAAATTAATAAAGCAGCACAACGAGACTCCCTAAACCAAATTTTCTTAAATAAAACACTCAATTATTGGCATCAAGCTGCACGAGAGGCTGATTTTGAGGCTTATTTTCAATGGACAAGTACTCATTTCGTTTTTTTAGGTACTGCCCCAGGAGAGCGCTGGACAAAAACGGAATTTATGGCTTTTTGTAAACCTTATTTTGACAAGGGTAAAGCTTGGGACTTCAAGCCAAGTAACAGGCACTGGCATTTTGCTGCCGATGGTAAGGTAGCTTATTTCGATGAGGATTTAGATACCTGGATGCAGGGCTGTAGAGGGAGTGGCATATTTGTTTTGGAAAAGGGCGAATGGCGCTTGGCCTATTACAACCTCACCGTTTTGATTGAAAACGAAAAAATCAAGCCTTTCATTGAATTACGCAAGCAATAATGTTTGTTTCAGACAATTTACTCAGAACCGCTCAAGGCTATTTCAATGAGCAATTACAAGGTCTCTATAGTGAGATGGCTTGTAAGCAGATGTGGCAACAAATTCTTGAAAAACGTTTTTCCTGGACGCCTACCGATCTACTACTTAAACAACAAGAACGCTTGTCTGAGTCAGACCTTTTGTACATCAGAAGCTTTGTCAAGCGCTTACAAGCCAACGAACCATTTCAATACATCATCGGTGAGACCTACTTTTATAACCTTCGGCTCAAGACAGACGTTAGAGCCCTGATTCCGAGGCCAGAAACGGAAGAATTGGTGGTGCTTGCAAAGGCGCAAGGCTTCACTTATTCTAAAATCATCGATTTTTGTACCGGAAGCGCTTGTATTGCCTTGGCACTCAAAAAGACTTACCCAGCAGCGCAAGTAAGTGCGCTAGATCTATCGGAAGGAGCGATTGAATTGGCTCTAGAAAATGCACAACTCAACAACCTTGAGATACAAGCAACTGTTCAGGATATTTTCGCTTGGAAAAGTGCCGAGCAATTCGATTTAATAGTAAGCAATCCGCCTTATATTCCTCAAAGTGAAACGGTTCTGATGCAGGCAAATGTCTTGGAACACGAACCGCACATGGCCTTGTTTGTTCCGGATCAAACGCCGCTTTTGTTTTACGAGCAATTGGCACAAATTGCCTTTTCGAACTTAAAGCCCAATGGAATCATGGTGCTAGAAGTTCATGAAAATTTAGCGCAACAAACGCTTTCCTTATTTGCACCATTGCAATTTTCGAGAAGAGAAATCCATCGAGATTTACAAGGAAAAGAACGCATGATTCTTGTGCAAAAAGCTTAACTTTAACTAATGGAATCGCAAGCTATACAAGCAAAAATGGCCGAATTATGTGCTCAGTTACATGCGCACAATCACGCCTATTATGTGCTCAATGCGCCTCAAATTTCTGATTATGAGTTTGATATGTTACTTAAAGAGCTCGAAGCGCTTGAAAAGCAATATCCAGCATACATAGATTCCAATAGCCCTACTAAACGTGTAGGAGGGGACCTCACCAAGAAATTTGAAGCGAAGGCGCATCGCTTTCCGATGTTGTCCTTATCCAATAGTTATTCTGAGCAAGAAATCATTGATTGGGCCGAGCGCTGTCAAAAGGCACTCGGAGCCGCTTCAGAATTTGTTTGCGAACTCAAATATGATGGTGTTGCCATTGGTATTCAATACCAAAGTGGCAAGCTTGTACAGGCGCTTACCCGGGGAGATGGCCAAAAAGGGGAAGACGTCACCAATAATGTCCGCACTATTCGCTCCATTCCGTTGCAGCTCAACGAGCAAGCACCCTCGGATTTTGAAATTCGCGGAGAAATATTCATGCCGCAGCAAAAATTTGAGGCACTCAATGCGCAACGTGCGGCGCAAGGTGAGGCACTTTTTGCTAATCCTAGAAATACGGCCTCCGGGACCCTCAAATTACTCGATTCCAAAGAAGTAGCCAAGCGTGGCCTCGATTGCTATCTTTATGGCGTTTATGGGGTGTCTAAGGCTACGAAAGGCCATTTTGAGGCGGTCAAAGAAGCCAAAAATTGGGGCTTCAAAGTGCCTGATCCTGAGTCTCGGATGATTGAGAAAACCTGCACTATTGAAGGCATCATGGATTTCATTCATTTCTGGGACAAAAAACGTTTTGAACTCCCGTTTGACATCGATGGGGTAGTCCTGAAGGTCAATTCATTTGACCAACAAGAACAACTCGGACTCACCGCAAAATCTCCGCGCTGGGCTATTGCTTATAAATTTAAAACCCAACAAGTTGAAACCTTGCTTGAATCGGTCGTCTATCAAGTTGGTCGTACAGGAGCAATTACCCCGGTGGCCAATCTCAAGCCAGTGCAATTAGGAGGCACTACCGTGAAACGGGCTTCCTTGCACAATGCAGATCAAATTCAAAAACTTGATTTGTGCGAAGGTGATACCGTTCAAGTTGAAAAAGGAGGTGAAATTATCCCAAAAATTGTTGGTGTCAATCTGGGCTTAAGAAGATCCGAAAATCGGATTTCTTTTATTCATGAATGCCCGGAATGTGCTAGCCCCTTAGAAAGGCAAGACGGTGAAGCCCAACACTATTGCCCGAACGATCAAAGTTGTCCACCTCAGGTAACCGGCAAAATTTTACATTTTATTGGTAGAAAAGCCCTCAATATAGACGGTTTAGGTGAAGAAACAGTTGAATTAATGTTTGCTAAAAAAATGATAAACAGTCCTTTAGACTTGTATCATTTAACTTTTGATCAGCTTCTCACCTTAGAAAGAATGGCCGAGAAATCTGCCAATAACTTGTTGCAATCTATTGAAGCCTCCAAGCAAATTGCTTTTGAACGCGTCTTGTTTGGGCTCGGGATTCGCTTTGTTGGTGAAACCGTAGCTAAAAAGTTAGCCGCAGCATTTCAAAATATGAATGCCTTGCGTAGTGCCAGTCTTGAAGCTTTATTGGAGGTCGATGAAATTGGAGAGAAAATTGCTCAATCCATTTTGTCCTTTTTTAGTATTTCAGAAAATTTAGCGCTCATCGAAGGTTTACAAGCAGTTGGGCTGCAATTTCAATCAGAAGCTAAAACCCTACATTCGAACAAATTAGAAGGTAAGGTTTGCGTTATTTCAGGTACATTTGAAACCTTTAGTCGCGATGAACTCAAAGACCTCATTGAACTAAACGGCGGAAAATTGGGCTCCTCTATTTCAGCAAAAACAACTTTTTTAATCGCAGGTGCAAATATGGGGCCTGCCAAATTGCAAAAAGCTACGGACTTAGGCGTAACTTTGTTATCTGAAAATGAATTTATAAAATTGATTTCACAGTGAGTAATTTAAGTATTTGGAAGCAAACAAAACGCATTGCGATCGTCTGGGACTACACCGACGACTCACAAATGCGCACCTTTGTCAAGGCGATAGATCATTTTTTGCAGCACAATCAATTTGCGCATGCCCTCATTATTGTCAATATACCCAAAGACCTCGACAAGAAAAACCTTCCGCCGCACTTTTTAATTTACTACAACTCACCAGCAGATTTCTCCTTTTTTGGAAAGCTCAAAGATATTCAGCTCGAAGCCGAGCTTCAAAAAGCCTTTGACCTCCTCATTTGGAATGCCGAACTCGATTCAAAAATATTTCCGCTACTGCAACAAACCAACATTCAGCGCAGGGTCTTGGTCAATGCCCAAAATCCAAAATTTGACCTCCAAATTGACACCGCACAGTCCGAGCCTCAGGCTCAACTCCAATACATTCAACAAACTTTAGAAAGAATTGCCCAATGAAAACATTTAAAGGCTCAGGTGTCGCATTAGTGACGCCATTTCAAACAGACGGCAGCATTGATATCGCTGCGCTCAAAGCGTTGGTAACACTGCAAATAAAAGGCGGAACTGATTTCTTGGTTGTTCAAGGAACCACTGGTGAATCACCAACCCTGAGCCAAGATGAAAAGCGCTTGGTACTCGATACCGTGCTAGAAGTCAACAATGGTCAATTGCCTGTGGTTTATGGCGTTGGTGGGAACAACACGCTTGGTCTTGAGGTCCTATTGAAAAACGTACCAAGTGGGGTAGATGGCATTTTATCTGTCTCTCCATACTACAACAAACCCATTCAAAAAGGAATAGTAGCACATTTCAAAATGGTTGCTTCTTTCACTGATTTGCCCATCATTCTTTATAATGTTCCGGGCCGAACTGGCTCAAACATGAGCCCTGAAACTACCCTAGAATTGGCTGAAATCTCAAATGTAGTGGCCGTCAAAGAGGCCTCTGGCAATATGGAACAAATCATGGATATCATCCGTCAAAGAAAGCCTGGTTTTGGCGTCTTGTCAGGAGACGATAACCTCACCATGCCGCTGATTGCAGCTGGTGCTGATGGCGTTATTTCTGTGGTTGCCAATGCTTTTCCAGAACGTTTTTCACAAATGGTACACGCATCCATGTCTGGCAACCTTGAGTTGGCCAAGCAGGCGCACTACGACCTCTTTAGCGTGACTAAAATGTTCTTTGAAGAAGGAAATCCTGGAGGTGTCAAGGTGGCCTTGGCAGCGCGTGGCCTGATGCAAGAAACCATGCGTTTACCTTTGCATCCGGTTTCAGAGGGCTTGCGTACGCGCATTGAGGCCGAAACCGCACGTTTGCTCAAGGCGCTGTAATGCGTAGGTTGCTGCAGGGTGTTTTCTTTGGAGTTTTCCTAGGAGTTGTCTTGTTTGCTTGTGAAAATGCTACTCAAAAGCAAAACAGTAATTCTCAAGAAAATGTGAAGGAAGAAAGTAAGCCTCACACGCCACAAAAAGATCAAAAAATACCAGTGCTTCCTGCTGATCTTGTGGACGTGCAGGCTATTTGTCCTGATATTCAAATCGATTTGAAATACTGTACAACAGATAACTTCCTCAAGCAACGGCTTTATTTTTCCATTAACCACGCTTACCTCCAAAAAGATGTCGCCATACGCTTGGCAAAGGTGCAACAAGCGCTGTCAAAACAGAGGCCAGGTTACCGCTTGCTTATTTTTGATGCCTTAAGACCAGTTTCGGTGCAAGAAAAAATGTGGAATGCACTTGATACCATTGTGCCAGTGGAGCGTGCTAAATTTGTCTCGAATCCGAAAAATAGAAGCCTTCATAATTTTGGAGCCGCAGTGGACATCAGTATTGAAGATGAAAGGGGTCAGCTACTTGATATGGGTGCTGGCTTTGATGACATCCGTAAAATTGCATACCCTTGCCTTGAAGATTCATTTTTAAGAGCAGGCCAGCTTTCTCCTCTGCAACTTTCAAATCGCTTACTACTCAGAAACCTCATGAAAAGTCAAGGATTCAGGCAATTGCCGACCGAATGGTGGCACTACAATGCTTGTAGTCGGGATGAAGCCAAACAGAAATATCAGGTGGTACTGCAGGAGCCCTAGGGTATTTCATTTTTTTGCTTTACTTTGTTCTGCTTTAATTTAATTTGAAAATTAATCGGATATGAAATCTATTCTACTTTCCATACTTGGTTTAATTATTGGCGCCATTTCTAATGGCCTAATTGTACAGCTCGGAACCCAGCTTGTCGCTGCTCCTGCTGGTCAGGATTTAAGTACCGAAAAAGGCTTAGCGGCCGCAATGGCGCATATGCAACCTATCCATTTTCTATTTCCGTTCTTGGCTCATGCCCTTGGCACATTCATCGGCGCCTTCTTTGTGAGTAAGATGAAAGTGGAGCGCAGTCTTGTACATGCGATGGCAATTGGTTTTGCCTTTCTGGCCGGAGGGGTTATGATGGTGCTGAGTCTGCCAGGAACGCCAATTTGGTTTACACTCTTGGATTTGATTGTTGCTTATTTGCCAATGGCTTATTTGGGCTACCGCCTGGGCAACAGGTAATTATTCGATAGGTCCCTGTTGGAAAATTTGCCTTCCGGGTCTTTGGTAAGGTATGAAATATTTGAAATCAAGGCCAAAACCAGAGGCATTTACGGGTCCGGCAGCGGCTTGTTTGAAATTTACGTATTGATACCTTGATAAAAAGGTAAATGCGGGTTGTAACTGTATAAAAGCAGTACCACCTATGTAAAACACCCCCAGTTTTTTATCTCTGAACTCAAAACCGGCGCTGGCACGCAGGTCAAAGCCCAGTTTGTCATTGATGTCTACTAAGCCCACTTGGCGAAATTCATGTTTGTCAGAGGGGTTGATGTAGGTAGCCACACTACTTGGTTTGTAAAGTATACTCGCACCTAGAGCCGCATTCGCATAAATTTGTTTACTGAGTTTGATAGCAATGAGTCCTTGGATCGGGACTTCAAATTGTACAAAGCGCAGGCGTTGGTCAACGCTGATGGCGCTATCTGTTCTTGTAGCGTTGATTTGAAAGTTGCGTTGGTTGTAATATAGCCCAGTTTCAACGGAAATAAGCTCGGTAAGGCCATAACGCACCATTCCACCAAAAGTGTAGCCGTTAGTAGGCTGAATACTGCACTGTAAAACACTGTCTGAAAAACTTTGGGTGCCCGATTGCATTTGTTGCATTGGTAGAACGGCTCTGTAGTGAAAGCCAAAATAATTAGGCTGTCCGAGTTTGTTAAATGCTTGGGCCCAAAGCAAAGTGGGTAGCAGTAATAGCAGGAGTGAAAATAGGCGCATGTACAAAGGAACGAAAAAACGCAAGTTGTAGGGAGTGTTAGTCGTTGATCCAGGTGCAATTGTATTCTAAGGGACGACGGTGTTGGTTTTCGGGCCATTCAATAGCTGGATACCCGATATAAAACAATCCTAAGCACTTGTCTTTGTCAGAAAGCCCTAAAAAAGCAGTCATATCTGGGCTGTAAATTAATTTGGGGGTTGACCAAAATCCGCCTAAGCCATAGGCTGTACAGCTCAGGTGTAAGTTTTGTACGGCACACGCAACGGCCTCAATCTCTTCAATTTCAGGGATTTTTTCTGTTTCTTGACGTTTCATGCTAATCGCAATGACTGCAGAAGCAAGCTGTGGGCGCTTGAGCATTTTGGCCAACTTTGCGTCGTTTTGGTTTTCAGGTGGCGTAAGCTTCAAATAGGTTTGGGCTAAAAAAGTACTGAGTTTTTGGCGGCCTTCTTCCATGAAAACATGAAAACGCCATGGTTGGGTGTTGCCGTGGGTAGGGGCCCATTGTGCGTTATTGAGTAGCAATTCAATTTGTTCCTTGTGGACCTTTCTTTCAGAAAATTGTTCTGGGTAGATGGTGCGTCTGGACCGGATCAGCTCATTAATTTCAGAAAGATTGAAGCGCATAAATATTATTTTATTGCAAAATTAGGATTTACTACCTTAGATGGGTCAAACTTCAGTTCTTATTTTAAATTTTTACCTTGAACAAATTGCTCCTCTGCTTCGTGTTATTGCATTGTTTTTCAGTGGCACTTGCGCAAAATCAAAATATAGCTGGTTATCAATCAAAAATTAGTGGCGAGGATATCACGTATTTTTCACCCTTCCGAAGTTTTGCCAAAGAAGCGCTTTTAACCCGTTGTGATGGGCAATCGGCTATTGAGTGGGAGGCGCAAGAGCCAAATGTTCTCAATGGTGTGGCTCAGTTCAAGTTCCTGATTGGCTTTTCTTCCGGTACCAGCGCCCAAGATCGCTTCTTTGACGTCTATTTGAATGACAGCTTGTTGTTTACCTTCAAAACAGAAAAGCGCTGGTCAGAAAGACAAAATTTTCAGTTAGCCAGCAATTATGCACCACAAGGGCACTATCGTTTTACGATGCTTGAGAAGGACATCAATAAAGATATTTTTGGCTTTTTTGAACTCGAATTACCTTGGTCTACTTCGGCCGAAAAGGCGAGGTTTAAAATCGTGGGTCGTGCCGCCAATAGTCGGGACTGGCTGATGGTCTTCAAATACCAAGAAAAATTTGACTTCACTGCAGTAGCCAGTCATTTGGTGCTGCGCAACGAGCAAATGCGCCCCTTGAATTTTGAGTGCGTCATTCCATTTGGTGTCGATAGTTTGGTGCTGGAATCGCCTTTTTTTAAATTCAGCAAACGCGTCAGGACGGGTTATCAAACCATTACCATTGCTGCTTACCCCAAGGATTTTACGGGCAAAGACGCTTTGCAAATTTCCTTGTATCAAAATGGTAACTTGCTTGACACCAAAAACCTAGCCATTGAAGTGTTGCCAACCAAAGACCTTGAATTTCATATCATTCACCATTCACATAACGACATCGGTTATTCGCATTTGCAAACGGATGTTGCCAAAATTCAGACCGAAAATATTCGCTCGGCGCTTCGATGGATTGAAAAAGGCGCTATAGGAGGCCAAAAGCCTATTTGGCACATTGAATCGTTGTGGGCGGTCGAGAATTTTTTAAAAGAAGCAAGCGCTCCAGAGGAGGTAGCTTTTGTTGCAGCGGTAAAGCGCGGACAACTCGTGCTTTCAGCCAATTATGCCAATTGCCTCACGGGCCTGATGCGTCCTGAAGAATTTGAGTGGCTCACTGCCTATGCCCATGAACTAGAAGCAAAATATGGCTTCCAAATTTCCAATGCGATGGTCACCGATATACCGGGGCAAACCTATGCTGCCTTTGAAGCCTACACCAAACAACAGATTCCTTCCTTATCCTTGGGGCCGAATTATGTGCAAAACTTACCAGACCACGGTGATCGGGTAGGAGGTGTCATCAATGAAACCGGCGACAAGCCTTTTATATGGCACCCAAAAACGGATACAACTCAGCAATTGTTTGTCTGGACCGCAGGGAAAGGCTATTCCTATTTTCATAATGTAGCGGCAGGGCAACAATTTTTTGAATGGGAAAAACGCATTTCTGCTTACACCCAAGAATTGCAAAAGTATCCTTTTGAAATGGTTCAACTGCGCTACACCAAAAATGCAGACAACGGGCCCGTAGACACCTTGTTGTGTCAGTTTGTCAATGACTGGAACCAAAAATACAGCTCGCCTCAATTAGTTATTTCTAATATAGACACCTTGTTTGCCAAGTTTTTAAACTTGTATCAAGCAGCGCTTCCACTCGTTACAGGTGAAATCAGCCCCTATTGGGAAGACGGCGCTTATTCAACCGCTGCTGAAGAAATCCAGATGCGTCGTTTGGTAAAAGAAGTCATCGATTATGAAAAGCAGTTAAACGAAACTCAAAAAAATGAACACAAAGTAGCTTTGCGAGAAATCCACCGCAATCTTATCTTATTTCATGAGCACACTTGGGGTTCTTGGTGCAGTATTTCTGCGCCGGACACTTATTTCACAAACGAGCAATGGCGCATCAAGAAATCGTTTTTAGATTCAGCACAGGCACAGTATTTCCGTTTAGTAAATGATGTTGAAGTAAAGGAAAGCGGCAAAAATCGGGAAAAAACCAATCTTAGTTTTCTTTGGAATCTTAGTTTTCATTGGGATGAGACCTATTCGGGAATCAAATCACTTAAATATGATGAAATTGAATTACTACGGCAAGGCACACCTGGGCTTGGTGCATGTATTTATAGTATTGGCCTAGCTCCACAGCACAATGAAATTTTACCCGTTCAACGCAATGATGCTAAAAAAGCAATTCAAACCATTGTGCATCCAAACTTGAATATAACGGTAGCATTCCAGCCAACAGCCCATCCAAATGAGTTTATTTTACATTACACCATCGATAAAAAAGCCATACGTGAAAAAGAAGCGCTGCATATTTGCTTGCCTTTTAATTTGCAAAACCCGTCCTTAAATTACGGCGATCAATCCGTTGTTTCTTATCCTCAAAACCAACTACCAGGGTCTAATAAAGAGTTCATCTGTGTGTCGGATCATTTGTTGTTGGAGGATGCAAAGTGGCGCATTACCATCTTCACACCAGATTGCAACCTGATAGAACTTGGCGCACCTATTGACGAAACACAAACTGCAGGTGCAAAAGTCTGGAAACGAAAAGATCAGAACCCTTCAATGCTTTTTCTATATGTCTTTAATAATTACTGGCACACCAATTACAAAGCGGACCAAGCAGGTTCCTTTGAATTTGATATCAGGATTCGGGTAGAGGAGCGGTAAGTATATTAATTTTTACTTGCTCCCAAAAACCAAAAAACCCAACACTTTCGTGCTGGGTTTTTCGCTTGTGACCTCGTCAGGATTCAAACCTGAAACCTTCAGAGCCGTAATCTGATGCTCTATTCAGTTGAGCTACGAGGCCGATTTCGACTGCAAAGATAAGAACTTTTTTACAATTGCAATGTTTTAAAAGAAAAAAGCACTTGAAAAAGCTACTCATTGTCCTTTCCGCCGCAGGACTTTTATTCATTTTATTAATGTCCTTTATGCGCTCTTCAATAGAAACCCCTGACTACGAAGTACTTCGAGTTTTAACAAGAAAAGCAGAAATCAGACGCTACCCAGCACTCATTTTAGCACAAACACAAATGGAAGCCAATACTTACAATGAAAACAGCAATATGGGCTTTCGCAGAGTGGCTGGCTATATCTTTGGAGGAAATGAAAAGGGGCAAAAAATTGCCATGACAGCTCCCGTAATTATGGAAATGGGCGCGCAAACAGAAATGGCGTTTGTGATGCCCAAGCAATACAATATAGATGCCCTGCCAAATCCGAGCAACCCGCAGGTAAAGATTGCCAAACAACAAGAAAGAACGTTGGCAGTGTTGCGTTTTGGCGGGTATTCAAACGATGCTAAAATATCCGAAAAAGCCCAAGAGCTGCGCGAGCTGCTTCAAAAAGAAGGTATTGTATTCAAGGGTCAATTGATTTATATGGGCTACAATGCGCCTTGGGATTTCATTGGGCGCCGCAACGAAGTGGCTTTTGAAAT
>CAYPVA010000051.1:0-11055 GCA_964414045.1 uncultured Lishizhenia sp.
GACGTCGCCATACTTCTCAAAGATAGCTTGTTGCTCTTTAGCAAGTGCCTGAGCAGCTGTCTCTAAGTTCAGAAGAGTTTGCTCTTTCTGAGTTGCTAAATGACGGAGATTGATCTCGATGTCAGCTACGTTAAATTTTAGATCTCTGTAAACTCGATTCGCGTTTACTAATGCGTCGAGTTCTTCTTTTGTGATTTTATTTGACATATTATTAGATTGAAATAAACCATTTAAGGTTGGCATGGCTATACTGTAGACATACCGGTGTGTTTGCCAATAATGTAGAAGGCGCTCCAACAATAGTAGCACCAGTAGATGACCATGTTGTAGATACTCTCTCTGCAGTTGACATAACGACATACTTAACGCCATCAAGGTTTGAACTTGCTGCTGGAAGAGTTACCGCAAAAGAAGGTCCTGCAGTTCCAGTAAAGTATGTGTTTACGTTTGTTAATGTAGCAGATGTAAGCGCGTTGGTCGCGATTACACTAGGTGATTGATTCAAAGCCAATAAGGCAGGTACGGCAAAGTTAACTGAAGCTCCGCTTTCGTTTAATCCAAATAACTTACAGTTTGTATTTGGAGTAGCTGTAACATAATTTTGTACTTTCATCGCCCTTGACCTTTATATGACTTTTTATATTTTTTAGAAGACTTTAGCTTAGATGTCTTGCACTTTGCATGGACACCTGGCCGACTTACCTTAACCTTTACGATTGACGTAGACTCCGCTTTACTCTTCTTCATGTAGCAAATTTACTAAAATTCTTTTAATAGACAGTAAGACACAGCTTTCTCAGTTTTGAGAAGCTTTATCATCTCTCTATACTTATCCATATCATTTACAACCTGGCAACCGGCCGACCACCAGCCAATTGTTGCACCGGTGTTGTCTGCTGTAACGTCATAAGTATTTGGATGGAAGTTTATGCCGAAGTATCCTGTCTGAAGCTCTCCTTGCTCTTCTGACTTAGAATCTTTGTCTTTGTCTCTATATACTTGCACTGAGTTCCCGATTTGTAGCAAGGCCTCAATCTTTCCATTGTGCCTTCCATACTTCCAGAGATTATAATACCATACGTCTGATTTGAGAACTGCTGCTCCTGCTTTGTTGACTTTCTCGAATTGTTTAAGCGTTGGCGTTCCCGGGTTAGTCGTTGCCGACGTAACCAAAACAAACTCTTCACCCTTAAATAAATAGATCTTATCATCAAATATGTTTGGAGTATCCTCGTTGGATCTGACACCAATAAGCCAATATCCTTTTGGTATCTCTTTGTAACTAGATAGAGACTTTACTTTATCAAGTAACTGCTTATCCTTGTACGTTCTTACCGCCATTTGTCACTTTCTTTTTTCAAGCCCGTCATGAAGACTCTGAACTTTGTAAGCAAGTCAATACCCGTTACATCTTTGTAGTTTTCATTGATTGACTTCACCTCAGTAAACACACAAAAGAATGCCACAGACTTCGTGATGATCAACTCTACAGATATAAAGTGAGCAATGATATCTCCAGCAATATACTTCTCTATCATATAGAAAAACAAAATCGCTCCTGAATACAAGAACGACTTTTGTATGGTAGCTATAAGCCTTTTACTTTGGAATGAAATCCATCCATTCTTCTTAACCGATCTCCAGATGCCAAAACAAGCATCAACAAAAATAGCCATCAACGATACCAAGATCAGTGGTACTGCTGGTGTAATCACCGTAAATAATGCAGACAAAACAATTAGTGCGTTAGTTTTCATAATAACTTCTTGTATAATCTATAGCCTGTATAGACTATAGCAAAGATAATTAAAAAAGCCAACAGGTTGTTGACCAGCTTCTTCCACCATGGGTACTTCTCATAGTACTTCACTGGGATTTCGCGTTCTACAACTTTTGTAATATAAATAGGATCGCACTTGCCTTGTATGTATACCTTCTTCTCTTTTGGCACATACCAAGCCTTGACGGTTACCCTGTCTTTAGTTAAGGTAATTGTGTCAGTAAGTTCTTTAATCGTTACTACAGTATCCACCTTTACCTCTGGCACATATAAAGTAATAGTGTCTCTGACCACTACAGTGTCTGTAGTGATTAGATACGGGTACTTAGTAATAAGGCGTGTAAACCTTTCTGTCGGTGAACACGCCATTATAACCATGAGTAAGGGTAGTAGTAGTTTATACATTTTGTTGCCAGGCCGGAGGAAGGGTTACTGTAACAGGATTGATTTGTAGATTGATGTTCTCTTGAAGAGAAGCATTCATCTGATCAACATCTAACTCAGCTTCCAACCAACCAACAACTTGTTCTTTTGTCAATTGATCAAACGGAGTAAAGTTTTGTGGATCAGGCATGCCAACGCTAGTTGCACCATATGTCTCTGCAAAATACTCTTTATCATTGTTAATTTCTCTTGCTTGATATCTCCAGTGAACAATAATCACCACGTCGGTCATGTCTTCCTCATGAACCTTACACTCCATTGCTGAGATTACCCAATCAGTTGTCATCTTTATCTACTTTTAATGTTTGTTGCTCTTCTTGCGGTTGTAACGTTTGAATTGCAGTTAAGATTGTAGAAACGTCCTGAAGGTTAAACGCACCTTTAGTCGTTGCTAAGTTAATTGCGTCAATTAAGACTTTGTAAGCTTGTTCTGGATTCATGATTTAAAGTTTTTTACAAATATATGAAAATTAATGCAATGGCACCCAACTACTTCCATTAAATACAGTTACTTTATTATTAGTTGTATCATAAACTATTAGCCCTGTAGCTGGAGTATTGATTGCATTCATTTCTGTATTTGTCATACGTGGAGGAAGGAAACCTCTATCTCTAGCAGTAAGATCAAGTATTGCAGATCTAGCAGGACTAGTAGTATTAAAACCAGCAGTGCCTACTGAATTCATAAAGAATGCTACATAGCCATTTGCTGAATTAGGATCATCTTCTCTAAATATTCTAAAGTTATCTTCATAGTTGTCGATATTCCACCTATAACTATAACTACTTCCCGATCTTAATGTAAGTTGTCCTCCCTCACTTGCTGATACAGGAAGAGATTGTATAGTACCAACAACAGATAGTTTTTCAGATGGATTTGTAGTACCAATACCAACGCTACCATTAGTGGTAATACGCATTCTTTCAGATGAATTAACTGTAAACGATAATGTGCTCCCAAATGAATTAAAATTGGCATTTGATATTAATATATTACCTCCATAAACATCTCCAGATACAGTAAGTTTAGCAAAAGGAGAAGTAGTACCAATACCAACACTACCATTAGCGGTCAATCGCATATATTCTGATCCACCATTTTGCCAAATATGACCACCATATCCTCCAAGAAGATTGTTATACACAACATTGGCATCATTTACAGCTCCTTCAGCTGAAGTTCCGATTGTAAGTCCCCTATTGTTATTTAAACACTCAAATCTAGCTATGGCCTGATTCTCTGCGCCAGCTACTTTAACATGCAGTAAGTTTTGAGGTGAATTGGTATTTATCCCCACATAACCAGTTACATCTTGAAATTTTACCCTTTGGACATTTGAAGTAGAAAATGAAATTGATCCATCATCACTATAAATAGTAGAAACTGTATAACCTGCCCTATGGAATGCTAAAGCTGTTGTTAAACCACTATCAGATCTTAATTCTAATGTAGCATTATCCCAATTTGGCGTACCTGATACACCTCCGTTTACAGTTAGCTTATTACCATAAGTATAAGTAGTACCAATAGCAACATCTCCATCATCTGTGACACGCATTCTTTCACTGCCTTGAGAGAAAAATCCAACACCGTAATATCCAGAAACTGCAACTGGATAAACACTAGATCCATAAGATATCCCATAGTGAGCAACAGAGTGCCCATATGCAGTAAATGCATCAGTAACACCAAATCCTATTTTACCACCTGAAGAAGATATACTTCCGTTAACATTGAACTTTGCAGCATAAGGGTATGAGTTTACATCAAATGTACCAACAGCCACATTCCCTCCTTGTGGATTAATTAATGTTGCAGTTTGAGCATAACTATTTATGTATGTTTGCTGACCTGTACCTGAGTCTAAGTGTAGATTACCATTAGTCGCAATTACCTGAGCATTAGCATTTGATGTCTTATTTTCTCCTGCTCCTACCCATAAATAAGCACCCCAACCAGAGTTAGGTCCATATAAAGTAAATGAATCGTTTCCATTTGCTATGTGTAATGATGTTGAAGGACTACTTGTTCCTATACCAACATACCCATTCCCTGTAACAACAACTCTATCAGTATTGTAATAATTCTTAAATCTTGCAATAAAAGAACCAGGCCCTAAGTCCCCACCATTAACCTCTAAACCTGTACCACCGTCTGTTCTATATCCAATAAAACCACCCTGATCAACATAAACATTACCGTTTGTAACTTGCAATCGTTGAGACGGGCTAGTGTTTCCTATTCCTACACAATTATTAGAAGTATTAACTAAAATAGTAGGATTTGATGAACTGCCTATTCCTAATTTTGCAGCTCCAACACCCCAACCACCATGAGAAATATATATATCAGATGATCCATATGAAGTTAGAATTCCGCTTTCTGACGCAGATTTTGATATATGTATATCATAGTATGGATTGGTAGTGTTAAATCCTACATAGCCATTAGGAGCTACCGTCATTCTTATATTACCTTCTGTCCCAATATTTATTCGTTCTGAATTGTAAGTAAATAAATAATTATTACCATCAGACCATCTACCTACTATTAAACCCTGATTAGCTGCAGAACCTGTATCACTATTAGTAAAGTGAACCATAGCTGCATTAGAACCTGATCCGTTTATATGTAAAAAGTTACCAGATGTATTTAAGTTTGGACTAGTTGTACCGATACCAGCAATCCCATCAATAATTAAATTTGAAGGATTTGGAGCAATATTTGGACTAGTTCCAACATATAATGATCTTGATTGTATGAGGTCTTCCCTAATTGCCATATTATATTATTTTAACAAAAGTAAATGTAATTGTTGTGTTAGATGTATTAGTATAATTACCTTTTATCTGAAGCTTACCATTACCACCATCAGAAGCTGGCTCCTCAGTTGTTCTTAGATATATAACACAACTATTCGCAGCATGACCCATTCTATGAAGTGCTATCTCAGATGCAGCAGGTATTCCCGACTGATTAGTTCCATACTGATACCAAGTCATAGTGCCTGAATATGCGTAATCATAATGCTGACCTCCTTGTCCAGAATCATTTACATATAATCTTACCATCCATGTACCTGTAGTAAGCACATTATTTGCTCTAGTAAATATATTAACCCAAGTGCTATCTATAACTTGTCCTGTCCAATTATAAGTTACTGTAGCGTTTGGAATTAACTGAGCAACTGATGTAGCTGTAGCAGTTGGAGAATCTACCCAATCAGTACCTGATCCTGTTGATGAAAGTATTTGACCAGATGTACCTGCTTGGTTGTTAGAGTCGTAGTATGCGCCTGTTACCCTTGCATTACCGTCTACATGTAGTTTCTGAGATGGTGCAGTAGTTCCTATACCAATAAGCCCACTATCAGTTATTCTCATTCTTTCTGACAAACCAGAGCCCCCACCACCAACTGGAGTAGTGCTAAATGTCATATTAGAATTGCCACTACCAGGCATAATTACCCTAATAGCCGCCCATGTTTCATTATCTGTACTAGAGTCTGACCATGTCCAGGATATACCTGTACCTATAGAGGGATTTCCTTGACTTGTAGTTAATCTTCTGATTTGAATAGCATCGTCACTTGCCTGAGCAAAAGTTAATTGTTTATTTGGACTAGTTGTACCAATTCCTACATTACCGTTATTTTTAAAATAAACTCTATAATCTCCTACAGTATCATTATAAAAACCTAAATTACTAGCTCCTCCTCCATTATTACCACCAGTAGATATAATATACCAATCATTACCTGACGCATTTCTTAATGATAATCCTACACCATTAATGCTGCTTCCGTCTATATTAAGTCCTGTATTATAAGAAGTTACTCCTGAAATATTTAATTTCCCTGATGGATTAGAAGTCCCAATTCCTACATATCCGCCACTAGTAATAGTTAATGCTAATGACCCATTGGTAAAAAAATCCATAGGTGCATTTGTCATGCCATATAAAAAAGGCCTATTTCCGTCTGCACCCATTCTAAATATTGGAGTGCCATTTTGTCTATACTCAGTAAATGTACCCGAGGCGCTATCAAATGTAAGTGTTTTATAGCCACCGTATTCAGTTGGAGAACTTGTGCCAATACCTATATTACCTAAAGTTGTAATACGCATTCTCTCTTGGTCAGAGTTATTGGCAAAAATTATATCAGAATTGCCGTAATATCCTGCAAATCTTAATGGCCTATTTACGAACTCTATTCTATTACTAGCTCCATCCCATTGGCCAAATAGCAACGAATTAGTACCATCAGTTACCATTGTAGTGCCTGCAACTGTAAATTTAACCCCAGGGCTTGTGGTACCTATTCCTACATTAGTCCCATTATCATAAATTAATGAGTTTCCAATAGTAGTACTGCTAGTAAACTTAGAAACATAGTTTGTTGTGCCTGATATGTTAGAAGTATACGATAATTCTTTCCATGCTGTCCAACTTCCTGCTTCTTTTGTTCTACTGTATATTCTATTACCTGTATTGCCAGCACCGTAAGATGTAGCTGTTTGATGTACCCAACTTGCATCAGAATGTCTTTCTATTGTAACATAATACCAACCATAAGGATCAGGAGCATTACCTAGTCCACTACCTGCATAGAATCCTGCGTCTGTATAGTCATTTAGATTAGCACCACTAATCTGAATACCTTGAACATATTGAAACTGATCAACATAAGTTCTACCTGCTACTGTAAGCTTGTAGGCAGGAGAAGATGTGTTTATACCTACATTACCTGTAGATGCATTAACTCTTATTCTTTCAGAACCACCTGATAGTATAGTTAAATCAAGATCTGATTGGAGAACTCCATTTCCACTTAATTGACCTAAATATGTACTACTTGAGCCATTGTTTACTTGAATATAAGTATTTATCCCCCCTACTACTGATAACTTATGACTAGGAGCAGTTGTACCGATACCAACATTGCCACTACTAAACACATGATAAGGTGCAGGAGAAAATGGGCCTACATAGTACTCCATGTAACCCACATTGTTCTGACCTACAAATCCATAATCTAATCCTGAGAAATCACCATTTATAGCGTCATAGTAAGTCTGTGCATTACCAACACCTGAGTTACCAATATACCAAGCTGTAAAACTTGAGTCTGAACTGAGTATTTGAGCCGTATTAGATCGTATGTCTAACTTATAATCAGGTGCGCTTGTACCTATACCTACATAAGAACCATCGTCATAAAGTACACCTGTACCAATCTGTGAAGATGATGTCCATCTTGCAACATAGTTGGCTGTACCTGTACCAGTGACAGGGTTTGTTAATACAGACTGATACTGTGGAATATTGAGTACACCTGTAGTGTTGTTATAAGTAGCAGCACCACTTGTACCTGTAGTCGTCAAACTTAAAGACTGACGAGCACGTAGATTTGTAAAGTAAAGATTAGTAGCACCCTCAGGAATGTTGTCAGTTGTCAAACTAACAGCACCGGTCTGACCATTAACAGATGTAACCGAGTCAGTGTTGTCGACCTGCTGCCATGCTGTGCCGTCAAAAATAGCCCAGTCACCTACGTTCCAATCAGTGATGCCGTCAAGGTTAGTACTACCTGCAACATTGACAATGTAGTAGTAACCACGAGTACCAACACCACTAGCTAAAGCAGGTGTGTTCGTAGAAGCATTCCAAACACCTTGATAGATTGAACTACCAACCAATCCATTGATCTGATTCTGTAGCTTACCAAATGCAGTAAGGATGCTGTCAGATGCATTTATAGAGCCTCCAGTGATGTTTACGCCTGTTAAGACCTTAGCAGTCACCGAGGCGTTATTAAGTGTCACAGAGGCCGTACCTGGCCCCGATCCGCTAGCTTCTCCGCTTAGCGCAGTGATATAGTTTCCTGCCGGCTGTTTACTATTAAAAGTAGTCCAATCAGCAGCACTTAAGTAACCATTTGTTGAACCAGTTGCCTGACTGATTGTTATGTTAGGAGTAGTACCACCTGAAGAACTTAATGGAGCTAATGCTGTAACTGACGTAACCGTCCCAACTGACCAAGTCCTATTAGCACTTAAATCATACGTAGTTCCGTTAATAGTTAACTGTCTAGTCGTAGGAACAGGAGTATATCCAAGAGCTGTGTCAATGCTTTTATTTTTCCAAAGCTGTGTAGCTGTCTCGTAGAATAATCCTTGGTTATTGAGAGGTGATGAAATAGCTACGTTATGTAACTCATCTAACTCATACCCATTGTCAACCTTTACGTAGATTTGACCCTGAGTAGCGTGAGCTCTTACAACATAACCCATAATTATGGTATGTATAGGAGCTGTAGGCTTTATGTTTGTCAATTGGCCAGCAACTGTGCCGCTCAAGTACAACATATCACCATCCGCCCAAGTCTCACCTTGTATAGATCCTGTGGTATTGATATTTCTAACAAGACCACTAGTCGTAATAAATCCTTCTTGATTGTCGTTTATATTCTCAGTGACAATGCCTAAAGTCTCTGCACTATTGGCGTCATTATTAGCCTGAGCCAAAGCAACCTTAAGCCTATTGCCTTGAGCACCCGAAATTCTTACTGATTGGTAATTAGCCTCTAGTAAGTTTCCGCCCGTCTTATTTACAACACGAGTTACTTGCTCTTGACCAATCTGAAGCGTAACATTTCCACCTTTTAAACCTAAATCAACAGTTCCATCCTGATCATTCCATCGCATAATAGCGACACCAGGCGTGCCTGTTGGAGTCTGATCAAATTCAATCTGACCAGCTTTTAATTGGTACTCCCCCAAGTCAACGTTCTGAGTGGCTCCTACGTAAGGAACATACCCTGTCAAGCTAGGGAATGATCTCAAAGATCCTGTACCGTCAATGTATTGGGAAGTTGTACCTGCGCCCGTAACGCCTATTGTACCATTTGATGTTAACGGACTGTTAGATACCGTGAATGCCGATGGCATTGAAAGACCGACCGATGTCAGTCCACTGTCTAATGTTTTTGGCCTACCATCCGCACCTATAATCTCTAGGTGGTCATAGCCAAACATATTACCATTTACATCTACTACTTGCATCTTATCACGTTAACATTAGGTAAGTCAGATCCCTCTATTATAAAAGTTGTACCTGCTACACTAGATGTCGCCGTGATATAGTCGCCCTCGTCTAAATGATACTTAAAAGTGTCGGTCACCGTATCACCTGCTGAAAGGTTTATTGAGTATACTTGAGTTGTGCTAGATGTAGAGGCTGTGTATTTTGAAACGGTTAAACTGTAAGCAACAGGATTATTAAACCTCATCGAGTATAACTCAGATATGTTGTTCTCAGGGGCCGTATGTAATATCGTCCCTGACGTAGACAAAGTCCCCTGATTGCTAAATTTACCCGTCATATTAATATGCCAATACCTATTACCATAAGGCTACGATATTAGTAGCTGTAGTATTAGTAGCGTAAACTCTGATCACCTGAACTGGTAAAAATGTACCAGCAGGAACACCGCTAAACACAACGTCATCACCACCAGCTGTCATAACACGAATATTTCCAGTACCGCCTACATAAAGGACACAAGGCCAATTGTTTGTAGCAGTATCTCCGCCAACAAATGGAATGTTAACAGTATCGCTTGGAGTAACAAGGGCAGCTCTCTCTGCCTGTAATTTTTGATATGCCATCTTTTTATTTTTTTACGCTCTTGCCGTTTGCACCGTTGCGAGCGCGGTTTTTACTTGGGTTTTCTTTTACAAATTTACCACTTTTTGTGGAACTCATGTCAGGCCCACCCTTGCCATCGATGCCGGCTTGCCGGCGAGCTTTTGTGTGGTCAGCGCGGTATTTTTTGCGCTCCTCAGTAGAGTTTAGCTCACGCTGATATTCACGCCTCTTCTCCGCTGCCTTCGGATGGCTCGCGTAATACTTCGATGTCTTGCTTTGTCCCATAGAACAGTTTATTTATTAGTAGATCAGGATTGTTCCACGCCTCCTGGCGCTCTGCACATCCACAATTTTCAGTCTTCTCAATGCCAATAGCAGAAGCTACTGCAGCTACCGTGTCACCAAAACCTTTGTGTTTTTTAAGGATTATCATTTTCTCTTAGGAACACTATACAATTGGCCATCAATATTCTTGATCTTGTTACCTAAATATCCCTCAACTTTCTTAGTCTTAATCATTGAAGGATGCTTACGCCCCTTTAAAATCATACCATCGTTACCAATTGATGCCCAATGGCCAGTCTCATCAGGAGTAATGCCGGCAGCTTTAGCTGCCTCGTAATTATAGCCGTATTTTTTGTCAAGCTTAGCAAGCTTTTGAGTGTTGCCTTCAGCTCTGTCAAACTTCTTATCCATTCGCTCGTAACGACGATCAACAACGCGATTGATACGCTTGTTCTCATCAATAGCTGCAATTTTCTCTTCAACTCTTTTCTTTTGAGTGTAAAGATTACCTGCCTTCTTTTCAGCACGATAATTCTGCATAGCTTCACGTCCTGCTTGGCCTTTCTTCCAAGACCCCATTCCGAATTTCTCAGCACGACGCTCAGACTTAAAGCCAATCAACTCACCTCTTTTAGATGCCTCATCATAAGCACCCCAAGGATCCTCTCTTAAATCAGTCCATGTCTTACCCCCATCGTTAGGAAATACAGTCGGGTTTACTGTGTACTTATACTTACCAGATCCGCCCTCTCCACCAGCCATAACATGTGTAGAAGTCGTTCCATCAGCATTCTGCATAGGGATAACATCCTTACGCATATCTCGAGCTGCCTTAGCTCTACCTTTGGTAATTAAAGGTGGATTAGTTGTCATGCCTGTCAAACGGGCAATAGCT
>CAYPVA010000052.1:0-11051 GCA_964414045.1 uncultured Lishizhenia sp.
TAAGCCGGGTTCAAAGTTCAATTAAGAGTCAGATTGCTTACGCTTCAATTGCCCAGATAGGCCTGATATTCGTCGAAATAGCTTTTGGTTTGGAAAATTTAGCCTTGATGCACATTCTTGGCAATGCCTTTTTAAGGACTTACCAATTGCTCATTTCTCCTTCGATCGTTAGTCATAAAATCAGAGAACAGCTGTATCAAAATGGTCACACGACCGCTCAAAAACCTAAAGTTTGGCAGCAATTTCAGCAACGCATTTACATTTTGAATCTCAAAGAATGGAACCTAGATGATTTGTTGTATCGCCTTATTTGGAATCCATTAAAGAAAATTGGTCGCGGTTGGAAAATCCTCAATTTTAAATTTGTTTTTTGGGTAATGGCCTTTGTGTTAGGTGTCGGCTTGTTGCTTCGATTCAACGAGTCTATGCTGACCTCTGAACTTCGACACCAATTGCCATTTTTCTTTGCATTTTGGGGCTTTTTAATCGCTGTAAAAGCATTTACAGAAAGAGATTCTGTGCGCAAGAGTCTGACGCTGATCATGTTCAATCATGTATCGATTTCAATCGCGCTGTCATTTAACGAGCACTTCGATCATGCCCATCATATCTGGTACCTTAGTGGTGTCATTGTTGCATGGTTAATTGGGTATTGGATACTGACGCAAATGCGCAAAAAAGAATGGGTCAGCTTGGATAACTTCTATGGACACATTTATGAATACCCTAAAACAGGATTCGTGTTTTTACTCGTATGTCTAAGCTTAGCCGGTTTCCCGATTACCCCATCATTTATCGGAGAGGATCTCATTTTTTCTCATATTCATCTCTCGCAAATCGGCTTGGCTTTCTTTACTGCATTTAGTCTGATTATCAACGGGCTCGCCACAATGCGCATTTATGCACGTGTATTTTTAGGCCCACACATTAAAACGTATCATCAAATCGCAAAACGTTCATCTTAAAATATTCCACATGAAAAATTCAATTCAAAATAGACTCGGTTTGACCGAACTCAAGAACCACTGGCAAAAAGACATGTTGTCGGGATTCTTAATTTTCTTACTGGCTTTACCGCTCAGTTTGGGTATTGCCAAAGCCAGTGATTTCCCTCCAATCTATGGCCTTATTACGGCCATGTTTGGTGGGGTCATTGTATCTTTTATCATGGGCGCACCGCTAACCATCAAAGGTCCTGCCGCAGGCCTCATTGTCATTGTTGCTGGTTCTGTTGCCGAACTGGGTCACGGAAACAATCAATTGGGTTGGCATCTTGCGCTTGGTGCCATCATTGTTGCGGGTGCCTTACAAGTTTTAATGGGCTTTTTAAAATGGGGAAAGTACACCGATTTGTTTCCTCTTTCTGCCGTACACGGTATGTTAGCGGCAATAGGCATCATTATTATCAGCAAGCAAGTACATATTTTAGCAGGTTTCTCTCCTCTTACACCTGAAGGAAAACCCATGACAGAACCGCTAGAGTTATTAGCGGAAACGAAAAATACTTTTGCTCATTTTTTCATGCATTGGCAAATCACTTGTATCGGGCTCGTTTCATTAGCAATTGTTTTTATTTGGCCCTATTTTAAGCATCCTTTGCTCAAAAAAATACCATCAGCCCTTATCGTTATTTTAGTTTCAATTCTAATGGTGCAGTTCTTCGGTATCCATAATACGGAGACATTCAAGCCGCTCTTATCCTTTGATAAAGCGCTGTTTGATATTTTGCGAATAAATGAAAGTTTTGAAGGGTTTAATCAATTCGGGACCTTCCTCAAATTTGTCATAATGTTTGCTTTGGTGGGCTCCCTAGAGTCCTTGCTTACCGTAAAAGCGGTAGACCTCATCGATCCACAAAAACGCAAATCAAAGTACGACAAAGATTTGATCGCCATTGGATTAGGAAACATGATTGTTGGGGTATTTGGTGGTTTACCCATGATTTCAGAAGTTGCTCGATCTTCTGCGAATGTGAATAATGGCGCCAAATCACAATGGGCAAACTTTTTTCATGGTTTGTTTATATTGATATTTCTAATTGTAGACGTCTCATTTAGTGACCTGATCCCGATGTCGGCACTTGCAGCCTTACTTATTGGTGTGGGGTGGAAATTAGCGCATCCAAGAGAATTTGGTTCGGCACTTAAAATTGGTGCGGATCAACTTTTAGTTTTCGCCACTACGGTTGTCGTCACTTTAGCAACGGATCTTTTAGTCGGTATGGCGGCAGGAATCGTGTTGAAATTTATATTACACGTAGTCAGGGGAGTAAAGTTCTTTGATTTATTTAATTTAAAACTTCATCAAGAAAAGCAGGTAATCCATATACATAGTCCGTTGGTTTTTACCAATTTTATGCGTTTGCAAAAAGTATTGAAAGGTTGCCAGCTTGCAGATGAGGTCTGTATTGATCTCTCAAATTGCAATTTTATAGACCACACCTCGATGGAGAGCCTTCATTTGCTACAACTTGATTTCAAGAATGCTGGTGGGCAACTTCATTTACTTGGGTTAACTGAATTTAAATCACTCCATAAATCAAAACATCATGCTGCTGCAAGAAGGAAAAAGTAGGGTGTTCAGCTATATAAGCTTGGTTTTTATCACCTTGCTGGCACAAATGGTTGTAGCTCAAAAGCAAATTGACGACCAACTTCACGGCTGGATTGTTTATCAAGGAAATCATCACCTCACGCCAAAGTTTGACCTGCACACAGAATATCAATGGCGCCGTGCTAACGGATTTGCCGATTGGCAGCAATCTTTAGCGAGAATAGGCCTAGATTATAAATTCAGTAAAGAGCTCACTTTCTCTGGAGGCTATGGCTGGATCATTTCTTACCCGTATGGTTCCCAGCCAATTGCCAAGCAAACCAATGAAAATAGGTTGTGGCAGCAAGTGAATGTGAAGCAGCAATTCGGTAACGTGCAATTTCAGCAGCGCTTTCGACTCGAACAACGCTTTATTGATACTTTGTATCGTCAACGGGTGCGTTACCGTACCCAGATCGTTGTTCCGCTACAGTCAAGCTATTCGGAAAAAGGAAGGGGCTTGTTTTTAAATGTAAACAACGAGGTATTCATTGGTTTTGGAAAAGGGATTGGAAAGAATATCCTCGATCAAAATCGTTTGCTCACTGCGCTTGGTTACCGCTTTACTCCTGACTTTAATATCCAATTGGGCTATCTGAACCAAATGGTTTTCAAGACGGATGGCATTCATGTGGAGCGGAACCATACGCTTTGGACAACTGTGGTGTATAATCTAGATTTTACCAAATAGTTTTGCTGAATTTTAAAAGAATAAGCCACCTTTAAAGGTGGCTTTTTTTTATCTTTCAAGAAAAAAACTTGAAAAGAAGAGAATTTATCCATAAAACAAGTGTTGTTGGTGCCGGTGCATTCATGCTTCCTCACGAAGTATTTTCTTTTAACTCAAACCCATTCAAACGTGTTCGACTGGGTTTTATAGCAACTGGTTTCAGGGGGCAGACTCACCTTGAAGAAATGCTCAAGCGTTCAGATGTAGAGATCATTGCACTTGCAGACCCCAATCCACGCATGATCAAAGATGCGCTTGCGCTCATAGAAAAAGCAGGCCATCCTGCTCCTGCAGTCTATCAAGACGGTCCTAATGACTATCTTCAGTTATTGGCCAGAACCGACATTGATGCTGTTTTTGTATCCTCCCCTTGGGAATGGCATTTAGCGCATGGTATTGCCGCCATGAAAGCTGGAAAAATTGTCGGGATGGAAGTAGGTGGTGCCATGAAACTCGAAGACTGCTGGGCATATGTCAAGACTTCAGAGCAAACGGGCGTGCCAATTATGCCGCTCGAAAATGTATGTTACCGCCGCGATGTCATGGCTATTTTGAATATGGTCAGACAAGGCATGTTCGGAGAAATTGTGCATGCCCAAGGTGGCTATGAGCATGATTTGCGCGGAGTTTTGTTCAATGATGGGAACAGCGCCTACAATTCAGGTGTAGAATTTGGCGATAAAGGATTTAGTGAGGCCGCTTGGCGTACCAACCATTATGTGAATCGCAATGGGGAGTTGTATCCAACACATGGCTTAGGCCCTGTAGCCACCATGCTCGATTTAAATCGGGGCAATCGTTTGGTGCGGCTCAGTTCATTTTCGAGTAAAGCCAGAGGCCTTCATGATTATATTGTCAAGCATCCAAAAGGTGGGGCTGCGCATCCAAATGCCAAGATTCAATTCAAGCAGGGTGATGTCGTGACCACTCATTTGCAATGTGCCAACGGTGAAACAATCATACTGACGCACGATACCAGTTTGCAGCGCCCCTATAATTTAGGGTTCAGGGTTCAGGGAACCAAAGGCATCTGGCAAGATTTTGGCTGGGGTGACTCCGAACAAGGGCACATTTATTTTGAAGATCAAATGAAGCATTCACATCGCTGGGACAATACCAAAAATTGGCTCGAACAATACGATCATCCGCTTTGGAAAGCCAATGCAGCAGCTGCAGAAAACTCTGGACACGGAGGCATGGATTACTTTGTTGACAATGCTTTTATTGAATGTATTAAACAAAACAAAGCCTTTCCTTTGGATGTCTATGACCTTGCCAGTTGGTATGCCATCACTCCTTTAAGTGAAAAGTCAATAGCGGCAAATGGGGCGCCACAAGAAATCCCTGATTTTACAAAAGGTGCCTGGAAAAATAGAAAGCCCATTTTTGCTTTTGATGCCAACTACTAAATTAGCGTTAGTCATATTAGCTGGTGGGCTCGGGAGCCGTTTTGGTGGTAACAAGCAGCTGCAACCTTTTGGTGCGGCAGGCCGCTTTTTATTTGAATACGCTTGTTTTGATGCCAAAAATGCCGGGTTTGATAAAGTCTTTGTCGTTGTGAGGGCAGGGATGGAGTCAGTGGTTAACCAACAGTTGAACAAATGGCTAGCACCCCATCGTTTTGAGATTCTTACCCAAGTGCAAACACGTCAAAAACCATGGGGAACGGCACATGCTCTCAGTTTTTTGAGTGGCAAGTGGTCGGGTAGTTTCTTGGTGCTCAATGCCGATGATTACTATGGCAAAACCATCATGCAACAAGTCAAAGATTTACATGAGCTTGGCGTTAGTGCTGCTTGTTTGGCTTATGCATTGGGTGATACCCTGAGTTCTTTTGGCGCAGTGTCCAGAGGAATTTGCGAATTGAATGGATATTTACTTTCCCAAATCACTGAAAAAACCAAGCTACAATTAGTTGAAGGGAGCATCAAAGACGAGTTTGGGAATACATATGCTCACAATGCCTTGATCTCTATGAATGCATGGTTTTTACCAGCCAAATTCTTAGACTTTTTAGTGAAATACGTCGATGACCACCTGCTTCAATATGCAAACGAAACACATGGCGAAATTTATTTACCAAACGCCATTCAATATGCCGTTGAATCAAAAGTGCTGGAGATACGCGTTGTAAAATCTCAGGGCACTTGGTTTGGTCTTACTTATCCACAAGATTTGGAGCGTGCAGTCCAACAGATCGAACAATTAGAGGGCTTGGTTTATCCTACTTACTTTGATAAATGGACCTAAAGCACCTACTAGATAGCATTTGGGGTTTAAAAGTAACAGAAGTCAAACCCATTGATCTTGGGTTGATCAACCATACTTGGTTGGTCAGAACTCCGACGCATAATTTTATCTTGCAACAAATCAATACGGCTGTATTTAAAAATCCTGTCTTATTGCAAGATCAGCTTCATTGGCTTTCCCAAAAATTAGCATTAGAAAGTTTGGTCTCCTTGGAGTTTATGGCCATCGAAGGACAGACCTGCGTTGAATACGAACATCGGTTTTTCAGGTTGCAGCGCGCCATTTCACCAAGCGCAACCGTTGGTAAGTTAGATGATCGCATTGCCCATTTGGCTGCAAAGGCGCTATTAGAATTTCATGCAGCATTGCGACAGGTTAGTATTGAAAAATGGACAGAACCCATCAGCAATTTCTTAAATCCGAATTTTAGAGTTGCTGCTTACCATGAGGCTAAGAAAAATGCAAATCCAATGCTATTAGAGGCTTCAAAGGAAGCAATTTTTGCATTAGAACAACAAATGCACCTTATTCATACATGGCAAGCGCTGCTCGATAAGGAGCCAAAAGTACTCATCCATGCGGACCCTAAATTGAGTAACTTTTTATTTACAACTGATTCAAAAGGTGTCAGAGCACTGATTGATTGGGATACCATTCAATTTGGGAGTCCCTATTATGATTATGCCGACATGATCCGCTCGTTTTGCAGCGTAGGGGAGGAAGTAAGTTCACAAGAAGCGCTTTTCAAAGCGCCCATCTTCGAGGCGCTACTGGCTACTTTTGGTGTTGACGAAAATAAATTGTTCAGTGCAGCACAAGGCCTTATTTTGGTACAAGCACTGCGTTTTTTAAGCGATTTTCTGGAAGGGAATCAATATTACAAGGTAAACGATGAGCAGCATAATTTGCGACGTGCAGCCAATCAATTGCAACTAGTGGAAGAAATGCAGGCTTATTGGGCTACCACTCGTAGGCCAGTTCTGTAAGCCATTTACCTTGGCAACGCAAGGTCTGTTCGATGAGGTCGCGAACACATGTTTTGCCTCCTAAAAACGGGCTTTGGTAATGCACTACGGCCTTGACATCGCTGACAGCATCTTGAGGGCAAGTGGATAGCCCTGCTCTTTTTAATACGGGAATGTCTGGAATGTCGTCGCCCATGTAGGCAATTTCGTCGTCTTGGAGTTTAAATTGTGCCTTGATGGCTTCGTAGCGCTCAAGTTTGTTGTGTGCACCTAAAAAAACATCATGAACACCCAGGCCTATGAGGCGTTTTTTTACTTCCGGTGAGGATCCTCCGGTAATGCAAAAAATGCGGTAACCCATCTTGACGGCATACTGTACGGCATAGCCATCTTTGGAGTTGAGTGCGCGTACAATTTCGTCATTGATCAAATAAACTTTGCCGTCGGTAAAAACGCCGTCGACATCAAAAATAAAAGTGCTAATTTGATTGAGTCTTTGTTTGTAACTAAGCATTTTTAAAAAGATCTTGAATGCGTTGCGTGAGTTGATTGTAAACCTCGAGTTGTTGGCCACTCAATTGTTTTCTGTGGCGCTCAAGTGTGTTTTCGTCACGTCTGAGCGCAGGGCCTGTTTGAGCTTTTTCCGGGCCCAGGAGAATCGCTTTTGCGATGGTTTCGTTTAATAATGGATAAACTGGCGTGAAATCGAGTTGGGCCTCTGCTAGTATTTTACTGGCTTCGAGTAGCATGAGGTTGCCAAAATTATTGACAAAAACCCCAGCTAAATGATACTGTGCACGTTGGGCAGATCCACAGGCTTGGAATTGGGCGCCCATTTGTTGTAAAAAGGCGGTGATGCGTTGCAGTACGAAATCGTTTTTCCCTTCGATCATGAACGGAATATCTGAAGCGAGTAGATCACGGTTGGTAGATATACTTTGATAGGGGTAGCAAACACCGAGGTTTTCGTGTCCAAACAATTTAATACTAGGACTTCCTGCTGTGTAGGCTGCAAATTGTTGTGCACCGAGCTGCCCAATGACCTCAGGAAGGGCATCGTCTGAAACACAAATGAGGATGAGGTCAGCTTTGAGTTCGGCAATTGATGGCGCAGCAACACAATTGTATTGTAAAGCGAGGTCTTGGGCCTTGCCTTGGTTGCGGGCATATATGCCTGAAATTGCAATTTGCGCATCAGCGGTAAGTCGCAATAGCGTCTGAGCAACCCTGCCGGATCCGATCACTGCAATTTGAAGTGGGTGCATCAATTATTTATTGTCCGTGACACTGTTTGTACTTTTTACCACTGCCACATGGACAAGCGTCGTTGCGTCCAATTTTTGGGTCTGCAACTACTGGCTGTTGTTTTTCGCGTTGTGGCATCGAGTTGGCAATAGCTTGTTCGTAGCCTTCGCGTCCTTCAAATGCAGGAGGCGTGGTGCTGCTTGTCGAAGAAAGTTGTGCTTTGTCGTAATGATTTTGGTGGTCTTCTTTGTTGGTGCTTTCGATTTGTTGCTCCACAGGAACATCCATTTTCATGAGCAATTCGAGCGCTTCTTCGTTCAGACGGTTCAGCATAGAACGGAACAATTCGTAAGATTCGAGTTTATAGATAACTAACGGATCTTTTTGCTCGTATTGGGCATTGCGCACCGCTGAACGGAGGTCGTCCATTTCGCGGAGGTGTTCTTTCCATTCTTCGTCTATTTTACTGAGGATCACGTTGCGTTCAAAGTACTTGCTGATCACTTTGCCTTCCGTTTTGTAAGCTTCTTCTAAATTAACGATGAGCTGCAATTGACGGCGGCCGTCAGTAAGTGGGAACACAATGTTTTTATATTGCTGAGACATGGTCTCAAAAACATGTTTCACTTGTGGATATGCCAAGCGTGCAATTTTTTCGCACTTGCGGTCATAGGCATCACGGAGCGATTGATAAGTACGTTCAGTGAGCTCTTGGGTCGAGATGGTTTTGAAAGTAGATTCGTCTACAGGTGCTTCAATTCCGATCAGGCGGAGTACCTCGAGTTCAAAATCTTGGTATGCACCTTTGGCGTGCGCAGCAACTGTGGTTTCGCAAAGTTCATAGAACATGTTATCGATGTCCATGTCGAGGCGGTCACCGTAAAGCGCATTGCGGCGTTTTTTGTAGATAGCCTTGCGCTGTGCATTCATGACGTCGTCGTATTCAAGGAGGTTTTTACGCATCCCGAAATTGTTCTCTTCGACCTTTTTCTGAGCGCGCTCGATAGATTTAGAAACCATACCTGCGGTGATCACTTCGCCTTCTTTGAGGCCCATGCGGTCCATGATGGCAGCGATACGCTCAGAACCGAATTTGCGCATGAGGTCGTCTTCTAGGGATACAAAGAAACGCGATGAACCGGGGTCACCTTGACGGCCAGAGCGACCGCGCAACTGGCGGTCCACACGGCGTGAGTCGTGGCGTTCGGTACCGATAATGGCCAAACCACCAGCTTCTTTGACACCAGCACCTAATTTGATGTCGGTACCACGACCTGCCATGTTGGTGGCAATGGTTACGGTTCCGGCCTGACCCGCATTGGCTACGATTTCGGCTTCTTTTTGATGGTATTTGGCGTTGAGTACTTGGTGCGGAATTTTCTTCATTTGCAGCATCCGTGACAACAACTCAGAAATTTCTACGGTTGTGGTACCGACAAGCACAGGGCGGCCTGCAGCCACTAAACTTTCAATTTCTAAAATGATGGCGTTGTATTTCTCGCGGGCTGTTTTGTAAACAAAGTCGTCTTGGTCTTTGCGTGAAATAGCACGGTTAGTAGGCACTACAACGACATCTAACTTATAGATATCCCAAAATTCACGGGCTTCGGTTTCAGCAGTACCGGTCATGCCGGCAAGCTTGTGGTACATTCTGAAATAATTCTGAAGCGTAATAGAAGCATAGGTTTGTGTAGCAGCTTCGACAGTTACGTTTTCTTTGGCTTCGATGGCTTGGTGCAAACCGTCTGAATAACGACGGCCTTCCATGATACGCCCCGTAGATTCGTCGACAATTTTGACCTTGCCATCCATGATCACGTACTCCACTTCTTTTTCAAAGAGGGTGTAGGCGCGCAACAATTGACTGACAGAGTGAATGCGCTCTGATTTGATAGAGTAATCGCGGACAAGTGCGTCTTTGCGCTCGAGGTAGGCATCTTTGTCGAGTTGCTCTTTTTGCAACTTGGCAATTTCAGCCCCGATGTCTGGCATCACGAAGAAATCGCGGTCGTCTTGACCTGAAACGAGGTCAATACCCTTGTCTGTGAGTTCAATGGAGTTATTTTTTTCGTCGATGACAAAGAACAGCTCGACGTCGATCTTCTTCATTTGTTTGCCTTGTTCGGCCATGTAGAAGTTCTCGGTTTTTTGCAGGTGCACTTTGATACCGGGCTCTGACAAAAATTTAATGAGCGTTCTGTTTTTTGGCAAACCGCGGTGTGCTCTGAGTAAGGCAATACCACCTTCTTCTAGCATACGTTTTTGCTCGTTTTTGTCTGGGTTTGGTTCGTTGATGACACTCAGGAGCTTTTTGGCATCCGACAAGCACTGTTGTACATATGCTTTTTGTGCTTCCACGACGCGTTCGATGCGCGGCTTGAGGATATGAAATTCGTGTTCGTCGCCTTTTGGGGTTGGGCCCGCAATGATGAGCGGCGTTCTGGCGTCGTCAATGAGAACGGAGTCAACTTCATCGACAATGGCAAAATGGTGTTTGCGCTGAACGATGTCGTCGACGTGGCCCGCCATGTTGTCGCGGAGGTAGTCGAAGCCAAATTCGTTGTTGGTTCCGAAAGTAATGTCTGCTAAATAAGCCTGACGGCGGCTTTGCGAGTTGGGTTGGTGCTTGTCGATGCAGTCAACGCGCAAACCGTGAAATTCGTATAGTGGCCCCATCCATTCGGCATCGCGCTTAGCGAGGTAATCGTTGACTGTAACAACGTGTACACCTTTACCAGCGAGCGCATTAAGGTACACAGGTAGTGTTGCTACGAGTGTTTTACCTTCACCGGTTTGCATTTCGGCGATATTACCGCGATGCAGAACGGCACCACCCATGAGCTGTACATCGTAGTGTACCATCGACCAATTGATGCGGTTGCCAGCGGCCGTCCATTCGTTGTGCCAAACGGCGGAGTCGCCTTCGATGCTGATGCCATCGCGTTTAGCAGCTAATTCTTTGTCAAAATCGGTTGCACTTACTTTGAGTTGGCCGTTTTCAGACCACCTGCGTGCCGTCTCCTTGACTACAGAGAAGGCTTCTGGCAATATAACAAGTAATTCTTCTTCAATGCGTTCGTCAATGCGCTTGACAAGTTGGTCAACTTGTTCGTAAAGCGCCTCTTTTTCTTCGAAAGGCGTTTGGAGGTCTGCTGCTTTGAGTTCGAGCGCGGCAAGTTCTGATTCTAACGCTGCAATTGCTTGCTTGATTTGTGCTTGAAAACTTTGCGTTTTGCCACGAAGTTGGTCATCTGAGAGTTGTTTGATGT
>CAYPVA010000053.1:0-10962 GCA_964414045.1 uncultured Lishizhenia sp.
AATAGGTCGCTCAAAGCCAAGTTTTGTTAACTTTGGGTCAATGCAGCCCAACCAACACCACAAGCTCCAAGAAATCTTAGCGCAAGTCCCGCCAATTGATCAAATTGGTTCCTTGGAACGCGTTGCCAAGATACAATCCAGAAGTTTAAAAGGCCCAGCCAAACTGCAGGGTCTGCGCATGGCGCTTTCAATGATTGACCTCACTACACTTGAAGGCAAAGACACGCCTGCAAAGGTGAGACAACTTTGTTACAAAGCGCAACACCTTCATGCGGCTAATCCTGAGCTTCCTACAGTTGCTGCCGTTTGTGTATATCCTACTATGGTGGGGGTCGCAAAGAAAGCTCTGGACAACTCAAACATTAAAGTAGCTGCGGTTTCGACTGCTTTTCCATCGGGGCAAGCACCGTTTGAGGTAAAAGAAATAGATACGCTTTATGCCCTTGAACAGGGTGCAGACGAAATTGACATGGTCATTTCTCGCGGCCATTTTTTGGCTGGGGAATACAATTATGTGTTTGATGAAATTGCCGCAATTAAAGCATTATGCAGCGCGGCAAGGTTAAAAGTAATCTTTGAAACAGGTGAACTCGACTCCCTAGATCAAGTTCGTCGAATTTCCGATATCGCTATTGCCGCAGGAGCTGATTTCATTAAAACCTCCACCGGAAAAATTCAGCCAGCGGCAACTTTCCCTGTCGTACTGACGATGTTAGGAGCAATCAAAGATCATTATGACCGCACTGGTCAAATGATTGGCATGAAGCCCGCTGGTGGAATCTCATCGGCAAAAATTGCCCTTCAACATCTCCTGATGGTCAAGGAGGTTCTTGGTGAAGCTTGGCTGACCAACGAATGGTACCGTTTTGGTGCAAGTAGTTTGGCCAATGACCTTCTGATGCAATACCAAAAACAGTTGACCGGAAAATATCAGTCAGCTTCTTATTTTTCAATTGATTAGTTATGAGCCCATCGAACTGGAATCTTGAACCCTCCTTGGAGTCAACCGCAGTGGTTCAGCTCCATGAACAATACGAGCTTTTTATTAACGGAAAATGGCAGGCGCCGCAAGCAAAAAAATACTTTGCTACGGTTAATCCAGCAGATGAAAGTCATTTAGCAAACATCGCATGGGCTACTGAAGCCGATGTCGATTTAGCCGTAAAAGCAGCCAGAGCCGCTTATGAAAATGTGTGGTCAAAACTGAGTGGTGCCGAACGCGGCAAATACCTCTTTCGTATCGCACGCTTGATGCAAGAGAAGGCTCGAGAATTGGCTGTCCTCGAAACATTAGATGGTGGCAAGCCTATCAAAGAATCTAGAGATATAGACATCCCGTTGGCCTGCAATCATTTCTTTTATTATGCGGGATGGGCTGACAAGCTTTCTGAGGCTTATCCTGGCAAGAAGATCGCTGCTTTAGGCGTAGCTGCTCAAATAACTCCTTGGAATTTCCCGCTACTCATGCTTGCCTGGAAAATAGCACCAGCTTTAGCATGTGGCAATACGGTCGTCTTAAAACCAGCAGAAACAACCTCCTTAACTGCGCTGAAATTTGCTGAAATTTGTCAGGAAGCGGGTTTGCCTTCGGGTGTGGTCAATATAGTGACAGGACACGGAGACACTGGTGCTTTACTTGTGGCTCATCCGAATGTAGATAAAATTGCATTTACCGGGAGTACAGCAGTAGGCAAGCAAATTCAAAAAGCATGTATCGGCACTGACAAAAAACTCACCTTAGAACTCGGTGGGAAGTCAGCCAATATCATTCTAGAAGATGCCCCTATCGACCAAGCAGTTGAAGGTGTTGTCAACGCTATTTTCTTCAATCAGGGCCATGTTTGTTGTGCTGGCTCAAGACTTTTTGTCCAAGAATCAATTGCCGCGCGGGTTATTGAGAAACTTAAATTCCGACTACAAAGTATTTATGTCGGTAATCCTTTGGATAAAAACACCGATATCGGAGCTATCAATTCTAAAAAGCAATTAGCAACTATTGAGCAATACATCCAATTGGGTCAGCAAGAGGGAGCCGAAATCTATCAGCCAACATGCCAGTTGCCAAGTAAGGGATATTATTGTCCGCCAACTTTGTTTACCGAGGTGGCCCAAAGTGCCCGAATTGCGCAAGAAGAAATATTTGGCCCTGTATTAGCCATTCAAACATTTAGAACAATTGATGAGGTTTTGCAAAAAGCTAATAATTCGCCATACGGCCTTGCTGCAGGTGTTTGGACAGACAAGGGCGCCAGAATTTTTGGCATAAGTAGCCAATTGCATGCCGGCGTTGTTTGGGCAAATACTTATAATAAATTTGATCCAGCCTCACCTTTTGGCGGCTATAAAGAAAGCGGTTTTGGCCGTGAAGGAGGCGTACATGGACTTAGTGCTTATCTCAAAATATCGCAGTAATGGAAATTCTTAAAACCTACAAACTCTATATTGGCGGACAATTTCCTCGCACTGAAAGCGGACGCTCTTATCAGATTCAATCTGCATCTGGGCAAGCCATAGCGAACGCGTGTTTGGGGTCAAAAAAAGACATCAGAAATGCCGTTCAAGCAGCCAGAAAAGTACAAACGGGCTGGGCAGCCAAATCAGCATTTAACCGCAGTCAGATTGTTTACAGGATTGCAGAAATGCTGGAAGCACGCAAAGTCCAGTTTATTGACGAATTAGTACTCATGGGGCAAACCGAACAAACAGCTGCTGCAGAAGTCCAATTGAGTATTGACCGTTTGGTCTATTATGCAGGCTGGGCCGATAAATACCAAGCGCTCAGTTCCAGTGTTAATCCTGTTTCAAGTGCACACTTTAATTTTTCGGTCCCTGAGCCAATGGGGGTAATCGGTGTGGTTGCTTGTCAAGAAACGGCCTTGCTTGGCCTCATTTCCCAAATCATTCCGCTCATTGTTGGAGGCAATACAGTTGTTGTCATCGCAAATACAGTCCAAGCATTAAGTGCCATCTCTTTTGCAGAGGTACTTGCTACCTCGGATGTGCCCGGTGGAGTGGTAAATATTTTAACAGGAGAAATTGAGGAAATGCTGCCAACATTAGCAGCTCATATGGATGTGAATGCCCTCAGTTTGGCAAAAATCCACGAGGACATATCTAGAAGCGCCCAAGAAACAGCAATTGATAATCTCAAACGTTGCCAGCACTATCAACTCAATTTTTCAGATCCTCAAAACCAAGGCCTATATTTCATCACCGATTTCCAGGAAATTAAAACCACTTGGCATCCCATCGAACAAGTCGCTAGTGGAATCGGGGGGTATTGATTTTTATGTACAAAAGTAAATTTCAAATTTGGTACGATATTGGCTAGCTCAAACAGATTTCATTATATTTGATTAACAACATTAAAACAAACATCGCATGAAAAAAATTACCCTTCTTTCTTTAGTAGCAGTGCTCATACTTGCCGCTTGTACCGTAGAAAAACGCATTTACAGAAATGGATACAATGTGCAGTGGCACAGCTCCTTAAAAGTTAAAAATCAAGCGAGCGAAGCGGTTGTTACAGAAGAAGCATTGGCTACTCAGCAAACGAATGATGCAACGGCTCCAAAAGCGATTGCTGCAAAAAAAGAGCAAGCATTACCGACATTGACTGCCAAAACGATTCAACAAGATTTTAATCAATCGGTATTGAAAACCGAAAAAGTGCAAAATGATGTTGCACAATTGACGGGTGCAGTGAAACAATATTTCGTAAAAGAAACGAGCTCGAAGGCTGCCATTCATCAAACCAAAGTTGGAAAGCACCAGGCCAAGCAATTAACGCGACAATTGAATAAGGCGACCAACAACCATCCGGACGATGTGCCATACCTTTTGTTGTTTATTTTGTGTTTCATCTTCCCACCTATCGTGGTCGGGTTAGTCACAGATTGGGATACTGAAATTATTATTTACAACCTTCTGTGGTGTGTCCTTTGCGGATTCCCAGGAATTATTCATGCTTTGATTATTCTTGGTCGCTACAGATAAAATATTGAAGTATATGTATTTAGGCGGGCTTTTGGCACTCCCACTCGTGTTGGTGTGCCTGCCCGCCTCTTTTTTTGATCACGGACAATCGCTGTGTTTATCTGTATTATTGCTGCATAAAGAGTGTATGGCTTGCGGTCTCACGCGTGCTGTTCAACACCTCATACATTTCGAATTTGAAGCAGCATGGCATTTCAATAAATTAGTGGTGGTCGTATTTCCTATTTTGGCTTTTTTATGGCTCAAATGGACTTACAAGGCAGTTAACGCTGTTCGGACAAAAGATCGCCCAAACGCTGGGTAGCCGCTGTAATACACGGGCGCGATTCAGCAGCATCAAAACGGGCAAGTTGCCATTCTCCTGCTTCCAAAACAAGTGTATTCATGCGGTTGAAAAGATCGATTTCTAATGATGCAGCAATTGCCTTGATGCAATGATTGATTTTATCCATAGAGCAACCAGAAGCTTTTACACCGGCTTCGTTTGCGACAAGTACCAGTGCAAGATCTTCAAACACAAAGCCTGTGGCATTCATGTCTTGACCATGGGTTTGCCAAGTAGCTGTAAATGCCATGAGTTGTTCTTGAGTCCAGGCACTTTCGGTAGCGGTTAGTTTACGACCAGCGATGAACACCCATACACGGCAATTTTCATCAAATTGTGAAGCAAGATTATAGGTCTGCGGCATTGGCAATGAGTTCTGCGATATCTAGTACTTTGATGTCTTCTTCTTTTTCGAAATGCTTGATGCCGTCGGTCATCATTGTATTACAAAAAGGACAACCCGTTGCAATGATACCTGCTGCTGTCTCAAGCGCATCCTCGGTGCGTTCAATGTTGATTTCTTTGTTGCCTTTTTCTGCTTCCTTGAACATTTGAGCACCTCCAGCTCCGCAGCAAAGACCATTGGTTTTACAACGTTTCATTTCAACCAATGCTGCATCGAGTTTTTCAATTAATGCACGCGGTGCTTCATAAACATCATTAGCGCGACCTAAATAGCAAGGGTCATGGAAAGTTATCTTCTTGCCCTTGAAAGTGCCGTTGTCGGCAAGTGTGAGCTTACCAGTATTGATAAGGTCTTGAATAAGTTGCGTATGATGAATGACCTCATAAGTGCCACCCAGGCCTGGATATTCGTTTTTGAGTGTATTGAAGCAGTGCGGACAAGCGGTTACAATTTTTTTGATCTCGTAGCCATTCAAAAGCTCGATATTCATGAGGGCTTGCATTTGAAAGGTGAATTCGTTGCCTGCGCGTTTGGCTGGGTCTCCAGTACAGCTTTCTTCGGCTCCTAAGACAGCAAAGTTTACCTTGCAATGGTTCAAAATTTTAACCAATGCTTTGGTGATTTTTTTGGCGCGGTCATCGAAAGATCCTGCACAACCTACCCAAAATAATATTTCTGGAGTTTCTCCTGAGGCCATCATGTCGGCCATTGTACGTACTTGTAGACTCATTTGCTTGTCTTTACTTAATCTTCGTTAGCCCAATTCATGCGCTCAGTAGCAGCAAACTGCCAAGGGGCACCGTTGTTTTCAATGTTGGTAAGCATTCCGGTTAATTCGGAAGGAACCTTAGATTCTTCCATCACCAAAAAGCGACGTAAATCAATGATGATTGAAAGCGGATCTATATTGACAGGGCATTCTTGTACACAAGCATTGCAGCTGGTGCAAGCCCAAAGTTCTTCCTCCGTTATATAAGACCCAAGAAGGCTTTTACCGTCTTCGGCATCATGGCCATTTTTACGTTTGTAGTCTCCGAGCTCAACCATACGGTCACGGGTGTCCATCATGATTTTTCTTGGCGAAAGCAATTTGCCTGTAGTGTTGGCGGGACATGCTGAACTACAGCGCCCACACTCCGTACAACTGTAGGCATCCATAAGATTCTTCCAAGTGAGGTCAGTGACGTCCTTGGCTCCAAAGCGAGCAGGTGCTGCATCAGCTGGCGCAGCGGCATAAGGATCTGCGTTGGGGTCCAGCATGAGTTTTACTTCGTTGGTGACACTTTGCATGTTGGTAAATTGTCCTTTTGGCTCCAGTTTTGAATAATAGGTATTCGGGAAGGCCATGAAAATATGGAGGTGCTTCGAGTAGGGTAGGTAATTCATGAAACCAAAGACCATGATGATATGACCCCACCAACCAATTTGCTCTAAAGAATGCAATGTATGGGTGCTATTTCCGTCAAATAAAATGGGCCCTAACCATGAACTAATGGCAAAACCGTTGGAGTCGCCAGCATATGATTGCAATACTTCATCGGCGCCATTCATGGTGAATATAAAAGAGATGAGTACGATCTCCATGACTAAAATGAGGTTGGCGTCTTGGGTAGGCCAGCCAGCCAATTCTTTCATGTTCAGACGCGGTAGTTTGAGCATGTTGCGGCGTGCTAAGAAAGCGAGCGTTCCAAAGAAAGCTAATACAGAAAGTACCTCAATAAAGCTGATCATGAACGTGTAAAACGCTCCTAAACCATCTTGGAAAAAGCGGTGTGAACCACTGAGGCCATCTACAAGAATTTCGATGAGCTCGATTTGTGTAATGACAAATGCTGCGTATAGCGCAAGGTGTAAGAGTGCAGGGATGGGGCGACTGAACATTTTCTTTTGCCCAAGCGCGACTAATAGCATTGTGCGCCAGCGTTCGCCTTTGTTGTCAGAGCGGTCAACTGCCTGACCAAGATGGATATTCTGAGCGATTTTTCGGAGGTTAAACGCAAAAAATCCAAAGCTGAGTAGCGTTAATACGCCAAATAGTATTTGTTGCATGATGTTCGATTATTCAGGCAAGCTGTCGAGCATTTTTTGAAGCTTGTCTTCGTTTTTCTTTGAAAGTTGTAGTCCTTTACTTTTGCCACCAATGAGTGATAAATGTACATAGCGCTCAGGATGCGCTTGTAAATCAGTAACTAGATTTTGTAGATCGTTGTTTGTTCCGACCAATTCGGTGTAGAGTTTTTCATCATGGATGAGTTTACCCAAAGTGCCTTGACCTGCTTCGACTTCGGCAAGTACCATGTTGAATTTCTTGAGTGTTGTTTGTGCATCAAGAATGGTTCCTTTGAAGTCAGCAGTTACGAGATCGTCGGTAATTTTGCGGGTGTTGCCGATGATGCCGGTAATTTGATCGTTGCTGCGTTTGAGATTGAGCGTAATGGCCTCAACATTGGCCATGATTTTAGTGAACTGCGCTCTTTCCGAAGCTACAAAACCTTGCAATTCGTCTGCAACTCTTCCTAGCTTTTTGATGGTCATTTTGACTTCCTTCAAGCTGCCTTCTAATTCAGAAGTAGCTGTGGTATCCCAAAAAGACGATAAAGATTCTACCATGTGATCTATGGATAACATCATGGTTTGAAGTTTTTGAGAAATAGGGTCAGCGTAGGCTTTCACTTGCGAAACCATATCGACGGACAAGCGCCCAGGAATGGTGGCACCAACCGCATAAAATTGTCCGTTTCCTGCGAGTGGTAATTGTACAATAAGGGCTTTACTAAAGAAATCGAGTGAGCCAATTTCAACAATGGTTCCTTTAGGTAGACGTATATCAGTGTTGTGAATGTTGAAAGTCAATTTGACTCGATGAAGGGAATCTCCTGTAGGGTTGGATTCTATACTGAGTACTTTGCCTATTTCAACACCATTTAAGGTTACGTTTGATGAAACCATTAATTGACCTGAATTGGGAAAGTAGGCTGTATACACGTCGTCTCCACCAAAGAAACTGTTCCCTTTGAGGAAATTGACGCCTGCAATGAGAACAACAATGGCGAAAATGGCGATGAGCGCTGCCTTTATTTCTTTGGAAAATTTCAAGCTCTTATTTTTCTGCTAATTTAATCGCTTTTTCAATACTGATGCGCTCTCCGTTTAGGAAAGCCACAACAAAAGCATGCTCAAATCCTTTTTCAATGAGCTCGTTTTTATAATTTTTAGCTCCTTGAAGGTCATTTGGGAAGGTGCCTGTACAATACTTGTAAAGTGTATTGTCTTGATATTCAAATACTTCTAAGCCTTTAAATCTGCTTGCATTTTTGGCGAGCGCCTGTGTAGAGGTCTCAATTTGAACCCTAAAAACGAGCCCTGTATCTTTTGAAGAATTTACTTTGATTTCCGTAGGATTACTGACAACCTCTTTGTTTTCGACCGGCTTACTTTCAATAGGTTTTGTATCAATTGGTTTTATTTCTTGGGGCTTGGTCTCAACAGGTTTGTTTTCAGTGGTGCCTGTAGCTACTGTTTTTCCTTCTGTGGCATTTTTAAAGTTGACAAATGCTTGAAACATGGCTTGAGCCATTTTCTGTTGTCCTTCGGTTGTTCCGATGAGCTTTTCTTCTGTTGGGTTTGGTAAGAAAGCGGTTTCAATCAAAACGCTAGGCATGGTTGTTTTATAGAGAACGAGGAATCCAGCTTGCTTTACACCTCTGTCATAGCGTCCGATTCGCTTGAATTCTTTTTGAATCATTTCGGCAAATAAAATGGACTGGCGATGGAAGACAGCCAATTGAAATTGAAGCGCTATGATTCCGTCAGGGGTGAGGTCATATGAACGGTACTTTGCGCCCTTGTCGTCTTCTAATGCAATACTGGCGTTTTCACGCTCCGCTACTTTCTGTTGGGCATCAGTTCGATGCAAACCTAGCACATACGTTTCAGATCCGTAGGCGGTTGTGCTACCCGCATTGGCATGGATACAAATGAATAAATCTGCATTGTTGCGATTGGCAATATTGGCACGTTCTGCAAGTTCAACAAAAACGTCAGTGGTCCGAGTATAGATGACTTTGACGTCCGGGTAACGCTCTTTGATAAGTGCGCCTAGTTTCAAGGCCATCGATAAACAGACTTCTTTTTCGTTGTTGCTAGCTCCATGGCAACCGGGGTCATGACCTCCGTGTCCTGCATCGATAACGACGGTTTTTATTTTGCCAGCCTGAGCTAGTGACGCTTCATTGAAAAAGAATAGAAGCCCAACCAATAAAAACAGTCTGAGTACGTTCTTTTGCAAGCCATTGAAAATTGGTAGCTTTGTGTGTTTTTCTTGCATAGTACAAATCTAAGTAGCCCCTCTTGAGTCAAAGACTACGTTTCGCACAACTTTTCTTCGTCACATTGTTAATAATGTGCCCCTTGCGTTTCGTTACAGCTCAAGATACGTTATTTGTAAGTGGCGAAAGCCTCAATCAAATTGTTACTTACAAAGCAAATGACAAGATTGTCCACGACGTCAAGAATCGCAGAATTTACCTCTACGGTGCCGCTGAAGTCCAAAGCGAAGGTTTCTCTATCAAAGCCGGATATATTCTTATAGACCTCGATTCTAGCCAGATTGAAGCAAAATACCGCACTGATTCCTTGAATAATAAGTTGGAATTTCCTGAGCTTACTGAGGGATCGGAAACCATCAACTGTGAATCATTGAAGTTAAATTACAGAACAGAGAAAGCCTACATTAAAGCATTGGCCATCAAGCAAGACGAATTTTATTTCAAAATGGGTACTGCTAAACGCCAGGCCAATGATGAATTGCATTTAAAACAAGGAGTACTCACAACATGCGATCTAGAAGAGCCGCATTATCATTTTCAATTGAGTAAAGGAGTTGTGGTGCCCAACGAAAGAATTGTAACTGGCCCAATGAACTTATATGTTTCAGGTATCCCAACACCACTCGGTTTGCCATTTGCTTTTATTCCGACTAACCAAAAAGAGCGTACTTCAGGTCTTTTATTTCCGGAATTTGTTCCGCTCTCTGCCTATGGATTTGGATTCCAAAATTTAGGTTGGTACTTCCCGATCAATGAGCGCTTACAAACTTCGGTTTATACTAACCTCTACAGCAGAGGTTCGTGGGGCTTGCGCAACGACCTAGATTATGCCAAGCGCTATGGTTATAATGGCAGATTATCTTTGGGCTTTCAGCAATTCAATAGTGGATTCCCACTCAATGACAAACAAAATAAACTCACTGTCGTTTGGTCGCATCGGAAGGCGCCTAAGTCAAATCCATTTTGGGATTTTTCGTCAAACGTCAATTTTATTTCAGACAACAACTCTAAAAATTCGCTCGACCCTATCAATCCTGAATATTTTAATAATAGCTTTAATTCTGACATCAATTTAGCACGCAATTTTCCGGGCAAACCAATAAATACGGGTTTGAAAATGTCCTTGCGACAAAATTCAAAAGCAAAAACAGTCTCTTTATTGAGCCCTGTGATGAATGTCAACGTGACGCGAATTTTCCCGTTCAAAAATGTCTTTGAAACCGCAGATAAAAACTGGAAAAAAACCATTCAACGCATAGGGCTTACCTACAACTTTGAAGGTCAAAACCGTGCCCGGTTCGCAGATTCTTTAATGAGTACAGCCAACTTCGCAGCAATCAATCAAACAATGATGAATGGCTTGAGCCAGGGTGTAACCATACAGACCAGCACGGGGCTTTTCAAGAATGCGCTCAAAATAAACCCGAACCTGAGTTACGGCAATAAAATCAATTTTCAACAGATTCAAAAAAGCTATAATCCCACTACCAACGCTACTCAAATTGATACCATTCAAAAACCAGTAATGTCTCATGAGTTGAATTTTAACCTGAGTGCCACAACTGTTTTGTATGCCTATTACAAATTTGCAGGCAAAAAACAGACCCGTTTGCGTCACCTCATGACGCCAAATATCGGATATCGTTATACGCCCGGTTGGAATCCTTTAGTTACAGTAAATGCAGGACCTAATCAAAGTGCAATTACTTATTCTCCGTTTGAGAGAAGTATTTATAGTGTAGGTTCAACAAGAGAGGCCTCTCTACTTACATTTGGACTCAATAATACGGCTGAAATTAAATTTAAATCTGCACAAGACACGGTTACGGGCTTTAAAAAAATCAGGCTCATAGATCAATTTTCAGTAACCGGCAATTACGATTTCACCAAAGACACCATGAAATTGT
>CAYPVA010000054.1:0-10526 GCA_964414045.1 uncultured Lishizhenia sp.
TGAGCTTTACTGCTCCATCTTTACGCTTGCGTTATTTTGCAACTGACAACATCGCAGCTCGTGTACAATTTGGCTTTGGTGGTGACGGATCATCTGTTGTCAGCACGCCTAGCAAAGAGTCGCATTTATATGCCAACCCTGCTGGTGGTGAAAACGGAACCGTTGACATCGCACGTAGCGCATGGGATTTAAAGTTAGGTGCTGAATATCACCTTGCAGGAACAGACAAAATGTCGCCTTATTTCACAGCAAACATTGGCTTTGGCAAAGGTTCTGAAGAACAAACTTGGACAAATGTGTTCTATTCAAATCCACTAGATCCAACATCTGACCTAGCTTATGCAAATGGCTTTTCTGTCACTGCCGCAGGAGGATACAGTACGTTTAGCTGGGGCCTTGGCGCTGGGTTTGACTACTACGTAGCCGATAACCTCTATTTAGGTCTAGAATTAAACCTAACTAGTACTGCAGTGACCAATGATGACGTTGTTAAAAACGTTACCACACCTGCATCAGCAACTCCAACTACTTATACTACGCTTGGTAACAGCATGACTTACACCAACATTGGTGCAGCGCATGGATCTGTTCGTATTGGTTGGAGATTCTAAGAAATCAAAACCGTAAAATGCAAAGGGGAGTTTCGACTCCCCTTTTTTATTGCATTATTTTTAACTTTGCTGCATGGATTTAAGAAAACATGTGGAGGTCTGCTTCACGCCAGGAGAATATCCTTACTACAAAGATGAATTTGAAATTGTTGTTGTAATCGACGTTCTGCGTGCTACATCTGCCATCTGCGCTGCTTTTGACAACGGCATCAATTCCATTATTCCTGTTCCGACTGTTGAAGAAGCTTGGGCCTACAAACAAAAAGGTTTTTTAGCGGGTGCCGAACGCAAAGGCCAAATTGTAGATGGTTTTGACTTCGGAAATTCTCCATTCTCCTACATGCGAGAAGATTTCAAGGGTCAAGATGTTGTTTTAACGACCACCAATGGCACCAAGTCATTGGATGTTGCCAAAGATGCTGAAGTTGTGGTAGTGGGTTCTTTTTTAAATCTTGACGCACTCTGCAAATGGCTCGCTACCCAAGATAAAAATGTACTCTGCTTGTGTTCGGGTTGGCAAGACAAATTCAACCTTGAAGACACCATTTGTGCCGGAGCAATTTGTCAGTATTTAATCGGAACAGGCAACTACATTTCCGACGAAGACTCTTCCATTGCTGCCAAGTATTTATACCTTTCGGCCAAAGACAATTACTTTGGCTACTTGAAGTCGAGCTCGCACCGCAGACGCCTCAAAAATCTCAACCTCAACGAAGACATCAAGTATTGTCTGACTCCAAATCAAACGGAGGTCATTCCAATACTTAAAGATGGCAAACTTATCAAACACAACGCTTAAACACTGCTACAAGCTACTATTCTTTGGCTTCGTACTTTTAATTTCTGGCGCCCAACAGCAGCAAAGAACACAATGGGGTTTTGCCGGACATCAGCGCATTAATGAATTTGCGGTTTACCTTTTACCCCTAGAACTGCAACATTTCTTCATAGCGTACCAACACGAGCTCATCACACAAGCCGTGGCACCAGATCAACGCCGTTATATCCAAGAAGCAGAAGCCACACGACACTACATCGATCTCGATTTTTATTACAAACATGGAGAATCCCCTTTTTGGAACCTCCCACAAAATTGGCAGGCTGCCAAAGATTGCCACGGTGAGGATACACTTTTGGCACACGGAATTGTTCCATGGCATGTCGTTCACATGAAATACCGCCTTCAAAAAGCTTTTGAACAAAAAAATCTGGCGCTCATTTTAAAAAATGCTGCAGAAATTGGGCATTACATTGCAGATGCGCACGTCCCCTTACATACGACTCAAAACTATAACGGGCAATTGACCAATCAATATGGGATTCACGGACTTTGGGAAAGCCGCTTGGTTGAGCTTGAAGCAGAAAATTACAATTATTGGATTGGTAAAGCCGCATATTTACCATCTGTACAAAAAGCGATTTGGCAAGCAGTTGCCGCATCCCATGCCGCTTTGGATAGTGTGTTTCTGTTTGAAAAATTGTGCAGCGCTCAAATAAAAGAAGCTGAAAAATATAGCTTTGAACAACGTGGCAGCGTCTTGACCAAAGTTTATTCTCACAAATTCTGCCAAGCATACCACTCAAAACTAAATGGTATGGTTGAAAGGCGAATGCGCGCAGCTATTTTAATGGTGAGTAGCGTTTGGTATACAGCATGGGTAGATGCCGGGCAACCTGATATAAGCCAGTTAAGTGAAAATGATCAGTTAAAAATTGAAGCACAAGAAAAAGACTCCCTTCCTGTATTCACTAATCGTTGGAAACAAAGGAGTTGTCATTAACAAACTTATGAAAATGCGTAAAAATCAAGTATTTCAAAAATAAAAAAACACTAACTCAAACTTCTGTATCGGATGCGCTTAGGGCCTGCATCTCCAACTCGTTTCTTGCGATTTTCTTCGTATTCCGAATAAGAACCTTCAAACCAATAGACTTGAGAATCTCCTTCAAAAGCCAAAATATGGGTACAAATTCTGTCAAGGAACCAGCGATCGTGAGAAATAACCACCGCGCACCCAGCAAAATTCTCAATACCTTCTTCCAAAGCACGCAAAGTATTGACATCGATATCGTTGGTCGGCTCATCTAGCAACAAGACATTGGCTTCGGTTTTAAGCGTCATGGCTAAATGCAGGCGGTTTCTTTCACCACCAGATAGCACCCCAACTTTTTTATTTTGATCCGAGCCATTGAAGTTGAACTTCGATAAATAGGCTCTTGAATTGATCTTTTGGTTACCCACTTCTACATATTCCAAGCCGTTGGAGACTACTTCAAAAACTGTTTTGTCAGGGTGAATGTCTTTATGGGATTGGTCTACATATCCGATTTGAACGGTCTCGCCGACTGTAAATTCTCCTTTATCTGGAGCCAATTCGTTCATGATCATTTTAAAGATCGTGGTTTTACCAGCACCATTAGGGCCGATAATACCCACAATTCCGGCTGGCGGTAATTTGAAATTGAGGTCGTCGTAGAGTAGTTTGTCACCGAATGCTTTGGCCACATGAACAGCATCGATAACGTTGTTTCCTAAGCGTGGACCATTTGGAATTGGAATCTCTAAACGCGCTTCTTTTTCACGGCTATCTTCAGATAACATTTTGTCGTAGTTTTGAAGACGCGCTTTGCTTTTGGCTTGCCTTGCCTTTGGGTTCATGCGCACCCACTCTAATTCTCGGGCCAACATCTTTTGGCGCTTGGACTCCATTTTTTCCTCTTCTTGCAAACGCTTGCCTTTTTGCTCTAGCCACGATGTGTAATTGCCTTTCCACGGAATACCCTCTCCTCTATCGAGTTCGAGAATCCAGCCAGCAACATTGTCTAAGAAATAGCGGTCGTGGGTTACTGCAATAACGGTTCCTTTGTATTGCTGAAGGTGTTGTTCTAACCAATCAATGGATTCAGCATCGAGGTGGTTGGTTGGCTCATCCAGGAGCAAAACATCTGGGTTTTGCAAAAGTAAACGACACAAGGCCACACGGCGACGCTCGCCACCAGAAAGCGTGCCGATGAGTTGGTCATCCGGCGGACAACGCAAGGCATCCATTGCGCGCTCAAGTTTGGTGTCTAGTTCCCAGGCATCGAGGGCATCAATTTTATCTTGTACTTCTCCTTGACGTGCAATCAGTTTGTCCATTTTATCTGGATCTGACATGATTTCTTCGTCCATGAAGGCGTTATTGATTTCTTCGTATTCTGCGAGGACATCAACAATTTCTTGCGCACCCTCCATAACGATTTCTTTGACCGTTTTATTCGGATCTAGCTCGGGCTCTTGCGGCAGGTAACCAACAGAATAACCTTGTGAAAACACGACCTCACCTTGATAAGATTTATCGAGGCCAGCTATGATTTTCATGACCGTAGATTTACCAGAGCCATTCAGACCGATGATGCCAATTTTGGCACCATAAAAGAACGAGAGATATATATTTTTAATGATTTGCTTTCCTTGGGGCGTCACTTTTGACACACCTACCATTGAGAAAATGATTTTTTTATCGTCTGACATATATTTTATTTTTCGAGCTCAAAATTTTGATAAGACTTGCTTTGTAATACTTTAATCGCCTCTTGTAAGATTTCGTTGGTATCGTTATACACTTGGAACATTTCATTAGCCCCCCAGAGGTCTTGTGCCAATACAGATTTGAGTCTGAGTTTCAATAACCTTTCACTGCGCTTGTAGTCGTCCTCCTTAAAGAGCAGTGTGCTGTCTTCTTGCGCTACAAAATCAAAGAACGCTTTCATAAATGCATCATCGCAAGAGAAACCTGACTTAAACTCTTTGATACTCGGGTACTTTTGAAGCAATTCTTTGCGGTTGGCATTGACATATTTGAAGACAAAACTATTGACATGCCCTCCTTGGATGAGTTCTGCAAAATAGGTCGAGCTTTCGGTGGTATCGAGGGCAACGAATACGTCGGGCATGATGCCACCGCCACCATAAACGGTTCTTTTTGTTTTGAGCGTTTTGTACATGAGTGAATCCGGTAATTTGATAGAGTCTTTGAGGAAAAACTCGCCATTCAAATAGCGCTGATTGAGATCTTTGCGATATGTCTCTGTGTCTTGGTAAGGCTTTTGAATGTGGCGCCCTGTTGGTGTGTAGTAACGAGCAATCGTGAGGCGCATTTCAGAACCGTCACTTAAGGCCATTGGTCTTTGAACCAATCCTTTACCATAAGATCTTCTGCCTACAATCAGACCGCGGTCCCAATCTTGGATAGCGCCTGATAAGATCTCACTGGCACTTGCCGAGTATTCGTCGGTGAGGATGACCAACTGCCCTTCTTCAAAAAGGCCTTTTTTACCGGCTTTCAAGTCATAGCGCGGCTGTGCCCTGCCCTCAGAATAAACAATCAGTTTGTCTCCGGATAAAAATTCATCTGCCAATTTGTGCGCGGCATCTAAAAGTCCGCCGCCATTGCTTTGTAAATCAAAAATAAGGCTTTTCATTCCCTGACTTTTCAAATTTTGCAAAGCAACCTGCACTTCTTGAACTGTAGTTTTGGAAAAGCTATTGAGTTTGATATAGCCAATTTCTTTGTCTATCATGTATGCCGCATCAACGGAATAGACTGGGATTTTATCACGGGTAATATTGAAATCGAGGAGTTTACCCTTGCGGTTAACGGTAACTTTGACTTTGGTACCGAGGTCACCCATGAGTTTTTGGCGCACTTGGTCATTTTTAATGCCAATTCCGGCAACATTTGCTCCATCCACTTGCACGATTTGATCGCCGGGTAAAATGCCTAATTTTTCTGAGGGGCCACCAGGAATTGTGGCAACTACACTAATGGTGTCTTTCATGAGTTGAAAGCGAACGCCAATTCCGACAAAACTACCATTGATGGTCATTTGTGCATCGTCGAGCTCTTCTTTGGGAATATAGGTGGAATGCGGGTCAAGTTCTTCGAGTAAAGAGACAATGGCGGACTCCGTTAGTTTCGGAATATTTGGTGCATCGACATAGTATCGTTCTACATTTAAAAGCACTTCAGTTAGTTTTTGTGAAGCATTGAGGGTGTTGTTGACTTGTTGCCCGAATGAAAGGAAACTCAACAAAAAAAAGAGTGGGAAAAAGATTTGGCGCATGGCGTATATTTACTGAACACAAAAATAATCAACTACCCTTCAAATTAGCTAATTAGTTTAACTTTGTTTTGAACATATGCAGCAAAAAAAACGCAAATTACATTGGTACCAAACACGCCGCGTCAGAAGAACTACCAAACGCATTCTGAAATGGACTGGCTACACCCTTACGGCCATTGGCTCAAGCATTTTGCTTTATTTGCTCTTGACTTTTATTTTGTCAAGAATTCCGGTAAAGGGCAAGACTCCAAAACAAGCTGATGTACACATATACTTAATGAAATCTGGAGTTCATACTGATTTTGTCTTTCCCGTGAGCAACGACATCCATGATTGGCGAAAAGAATTCCCTATTGCCAATACCGATTTTAAGGACAGCAGTAGTCAATTGATTTCTATAGGTTGGGGAGACCAAACCTTTTACATGAATACTCCTACTTGGGCTGACCTCACTTTAAAAACAGCACTCACCACCCCATTTGGCCTTGGCCCGTCTGCCATTCACGCCACCTACTACAGACAACTGCTCGACGACCGCCCAATTATCGGTTTAAAAATCAGCAAGCAACAATATAAAAAGCTAGTGAGGTATGTACAACAAACGCTGGTATACCAAAAGCGGCAAACCATCTTAATTCAACCTCAAATCAAAGGTGTTGTTACCGGAAACGACGCCTACTACCAAGCTAAAGGTCGCTATAGTTTATTTTTTACCTGCAACTCATGGATCAACGCAGGCTTAAAAGTTGCCGATCAAAAGGCCAGTTTCTGGACAGCTTTCGCCAGTGGAATTTTTTATCAATATGGGAAATAAAAGTCTCTTAAAGCTCTTGTTTATTTTATTACCTACGGTCATGGTTGCTCAAGATTATATATTGTTTATCAATGGTTACAGAGGCCCCAAATACGACGCCGAAATAACGACTAATCAAATCCACCAAAAAGATCCCACGGGCTACTGGTATGCCATAGACGACTCCATTAAAAAAAGATTTCCCGAAGCAAAAGCGTTGTATCTTGATGCACACCATCCAATAAGCACTTCTACCCACCTCAACATGAGCAAAGCAGTGCGTTCCTATGTTTTTTCTCGCTTTTGTTGGATCAAGCGCAAAAGTTCTTGGGTCATGAATACTACGCCAAATCCAAATGGTTTTGACATTCGCATAGAAAATGGCACCAAAGCAGGCCTGTTACTAGAAAAATACTTTACAGAAAATCCTCCTAGAAAAATACATGTCGTGTGTCATAGTATGGGTTACGCCTATTTTTTAGGCATCATTGACGTACTTTCTCCCCGTTTTAAATTCGGTAAAGCATTGATTTTATCACCAGAAGCAGCCAATTCAGCTTACCGTGATTGGTCTTTATTTGATGAAGTTTGGCAATATGGTGCCAATGCCGATGTAGCTGCTGCTGATGCACTCTGTTTTCAAGACGGAATAGCCCCACAACAAGCTGTACCAGGAATAAATCAATTGCAAGCGCCAACAAAAGGAGGACGCATTTACATCCCCAAGGACTATCCAAAGCGCAAACTTGGCTTCATCAAGAGCCATCACTTGGCCTATTACGACTGGTTTTTTTGGATCAAAGCAGCAGACCGGGGTTATTTTAGTGCTGACTAACTGCTTTCTTTTTTTGGAATAAAACAAAACTAAGCGTAGCCGCTACAAAAAACAAGCATGCTGCCAAAAAGATTGCGTGCGACGGATTATTATCCAAAAACGTTTGATAGACCCAACCAAATGTCAAGGTCTGAATGATCATCGGTATCACAATCATCATATTGATGATCCCCATATAGACGCCATATTTTTCCTTGGGTAATTCTGGAACTACCATCAGGAAAGGAACCCCCATGATACTCGCCCAGGCAATTCCAAGCCCAATGATATTGATGATTTGAGTGGTTTGATCCTGCGTCACTGAAAAATGTAGCAAACCGAAAGCTGCGAAAAGCAAGGAAACAGCGTGTACTTTGTGCGCAGAAAATTTAGATAAAATGCGCATCAATAGCAGTGCGACAACAAACGTAACAATGTTGTAACCTGCATTGAGCAATCCAGTAAAACTCACCGCCTGTTCAAAATCTGGATGCGTATTCATTTGCGCACCCAACGGTATTTTAAAGATCGTTTGAGCTACCGATAGAGCTGCAAACTGCCAATAAATAAATAAAGCGTACCACTGAAACAAATACATGATCGCTAATTTCCACAATACAGAAGGCATCCCTTTTATGGCACTAAAAATGTCGATAACTGGCGCCAATACACTGCGTTTTGTTTCTTGTAGTGCTTTTAGCTCATCTTCAGAAGGCGGTACCTCTTTGGTTTTGTACATCGCCCATAAAATGGTGGTTATCGAGGTAATGCCACCAACAAAAAAAGCGACATAAACCCAATACGGCAGGCCGTTTTCGCTCTTCTGACCGAGCCAGTCGCTCTTTTGAAAGAAATACAAACACAGATTCGCTAATGTAATCCCAAAACCAGTAAAAAAACTTTGGATCAAAAAACCTCGTCGCTGCTCGTGTGCAGGTAAAACATCTGCTACAAATGCCCGATAAGGTTCCATAGCTGTATTATTTCCGGCATCTAAGATCCAGAGTAAACCCGCTGCCATCCAAATAGTACTGCTGTAAGGGAATGCGAATAATGCCAAAGAACAAAGAATCGCGCCAATGAGAAAATAAGGTTTGCGTCTGCCAAGTCGTGGATGCCACGTTTTATCGCTCAGGGCGCCAATAAGTGGTTGCACAAGAAGACCTGTCATGGGGCCTGCCAGGTTCAACAATGGCAGTTCATCTGGATTTGCCCCAAGTAACATATAAATTGGATTGATAGCCGTTTGTTGCAAACCGAAACTATATTGGATGCCGAGAAATCCAAAATTCATATTCCAGAGTTGCCAAAAACTCAAACGCGGTAAGATTTTTTTCATTTGAACTGCAAATTAAAATGGTAATCAATGTACGCATCAGCTTTCTTAGCACTTCCTGCTATGATTTCGTGTTCAATGCGCAATACGCGTTCAGTGAATTCATCTTGTGCTTCATTACCCCTATTTCTTGCCAAACGCATTTCTTTGGTTTGCTCGAAGTCCCGAGACATGAACAAATGAAAATCTGTGTCTTTCAGAAAAAATGCATACGTACCTTCTATAATTAATACCTGAACCAAACTGAGGTCTAAATTCGATTCAGCAATGCTATTTTCGTAGTAATCTACTGTCGGAACGCTACAATTACTTGCATTTGCTTTAAAACCTGCTATCAAGGTATTCAACCTTTCCAAATTCACTTCTTGTGGCCCAACATGCGAAATATCACTGAGTCTTTGCGCATGATTCGTTGCAGGAGGAAGCTTGAAAAAATCATCCATGTGAAGGATATGGGCATGATTTTGACAGGCTAATAATTCTTGCGCTAGCGCCGTCGCCATGTGTGTTTTACCACTACCTGATTCACCAGCAATAGCCACAACGAACTTTTTTTGACCGTCTGCAACTTTAAAATGACTAACTAATGCCTTTGCTGCATTTACATTCAGCAGCTTAGCATCTATTTTCTCTCCTATCATATCGAAAAAATGGATTTGATTTGTGCAGGTGTAGCACACATAAATAAGTAGCCTGAAGCAGAAAAACACATTTGTTGTTTGCCTCCAGGCTTCAGTTCATTCATTGAAATATATTCTGAAAACCTAAAATCATCTAGCTCAGCTAGATATCCTTCATAGGTACTTGCAATTTGCTGAGTAGTTGCTGGCGCTATTGCTTGGAGCCCCATTGCTAAAATACCCGACATGACTGGCCAAGATCCGCCATTATGAAAATGATATGGTTCGTTCTTGAAGGAATAATTGTATTGATTTTCAAGCAAGGACCATGCTGCATCTTGTTTTTGGATAACTGGCCAAAAGGAAGGGATGATAAGACGTTGATCGGCGCGTTCAAATTGCTGGATAAAATGGAGAATGCGAGGATTCTCAAAACCCAGTAACAATGCCAAACCATTTGCTGCAGCATCCCATTGCATGCTATATTGAGCCGCGTCGAAACTAGCAGGTAAATAATTGTTTTTTTTATGTTGAAGGGCTGTAAATATCCTAGGATGAATCGTCTGGATCGTATTGACTCTGCCATCTGTACTGAAATTAGCTAGAATTGCCGCCTGTACATTTGAGATTTTTGTTGAAAGAAAAGATTCAGAAGGCCAACATTGCTTACTTAGTAACAAAGCCCAATACCGTAATACGTTGTCATATAGCGTGTAACCAGATAAAATATATTCATCGGCCCAGTTTCCACCCAATGGGGTGTAAATCAAATCGCGCGCATTGAATTCCCAAGCATCAAGTAGGCGTAAGACTTTAAATATTTGGTCCTTGAGGAGGTCTTTGAGTTCGAGGTCGTTGGTTTTTTGAATATACAAACAACTCTGAATGACCCACCAAGTCTGAGCATCAACCCTCCCTACCAAGGTTCCGAAGCTTGTTTGCAACTCCCCTTGTTGATCTATTGCTACGTTGGACGGTATGATACCGGTTTCATTTTGTTGTGATCCGAGTGTAAGGATACTGGCTTTGATACTCGGGTACAAAGCCTCGTATTCGTGTAATAAAATTGCTAGTGCAGTGATCGCACTATCTCTTGACCATACTCTGTTGTAATTTTCATCACCCACAGCGGTAGCCAAGAAACCTGCAGAAGTTGCACTGTTTGATAATACCTGAAAAGCTTGTTCTTTATACATAGGACCCTCTATAAAAAAGAAATGAGGTGTAAAGTTACACCTCATCTCTA
>CAYPVA010000055.1:0-10515 GCA_964414045.1 uncultured Lishizhenia sp.
TTGATTCCAAAACTTACAGTGGCTTTGCCTTTGGCATGGGTGTTGAGCGCATAGCGCAGCTCAAGTACCGCGTCACAGATTTGCGTTTATATTCGGAAAATGACCTTCGTTTTCTCAAACAATTTACAGCAGGTGTATCATGAGTTGGAAAGAACTAACCGAGCTAGAGCAATGGAAAGCAATTCAAAGCGCTTCTTTTGAACAGGCACAAGTTGTATTTAAGCACAGTACGCGTTGCTCGATTTCAGCGATGGCCCTCAACCGGTTTGAAAACTCAGACTTATTCAAAAAAGCGGTCGTGCCCTGCTGGTATCTAGACCTGATTCAGTTTCGCAGTATTTCCGATCAAATTGCTGCAGATACAGCGGTGCTGCATGAATCACCCCAATGTATTGTTCTGTTGAATGGTGAGGCCTTTTATGCTGCCAGCCATGGCATGATTGACGCCCAAGCTATACAAGAAAAAATAAATCGCATTTTATGAAGAAAATCATCATTTGGCTACTCGTCATAGGCTTATTGGTTGGCTTTTTAAGCCCTCTTTTTACAAAAGATGAGCTCACAGATGCTATAGCCCCAAGTACTTTTGGTTTTAAAGAAAATTTGGCAACTTCTTACGGCCAAACCATACCATTGCCAATTGTAAGCACCGATCAAGCGACACAATTCACCCTAAGTATCAATGATTCCATCGTATTAGAAATCAATAGTCCAAAAGCCAAAGAACTTTATTTCTTGAATACCAAGAACTGGAAGCCTGGTGCCTATTTGCTCAATCTCGAGACAAAAGCCAAAGACGGGCAAACCTATTCTGAACAAAGAAACCTGCGCATCCTATCTGACCTCAAACCAGAGAGGTGGTCCGTTAAAAGTGTCAAAAGCTTTCCGCACAATACAAAATATTATACCCAAGGTTTGACCTTTTTAAATGGGCAATTATATGAAAGTACTGGCGACCCGAATCAAGATGGCAGTTCAATTGTTGCCCAAATGAACTTACAGACTGGTGAACCTATATCAAATGGATCGAAAGTCTCCAAAATTGGTTTGGATGCCTCCAAATTTGGCGAAGGAATTACTATTTTAAACGGCGAGTTATTTCAACTGACATGGAAAAACCAACAGTGCTTTGTTTATGATGCTAAGTCCTTGACCCTCAAGAAAGAATATGCTTATGTTGGAGAAGGGTGGGGGCTTTGCACTGACGGAAAAGAACTCATTATGTCTGATGGCACCGAAAGAATTACCTTCAGAAATCCAAAAACATTTGAAATTACCAGAACAATTGAAGTTTACACCAACGAAGGTCCGGTTCCGCAGCTCAATGAGCTCGAGTATATTGATGGTTATGTTTATGCAAATATTTACTCGACCAATTACATTGTTGTTTTTGAACCAGTTTTAGGAAGAGTAATTGCGTTGATTGATGCCACACAAATTGTCAATGAAGGCCGTGGCAATGGTGAAGTACTCAATGGTATTGCTTGGGAGGCAAATTCCAAAAAACTGTACCTTACAGGTAAGTACTGGCCAAAATTGTTTGAAGTAAACATTCAAAAATAAGACAGATGGATGCTTTTAGAAAAGATTGGTCTGAAATCAAAAGTAACGACAGTTGGTCCATTTTTAAAATAATGGCTGAATTTGTCGAAGCCTACGATAAAATGGCCAAGGCTGGTCCTTGTGTTGCAATTTTTGGCTCGGCACGCACTAAAGAAAATCATCCTTTTTATCAAAAAGCAGTAGAACTCGGCGAACGCTTAGCCAAAGTTGGGTATGGTGTGATTACCGGAGGAGGACCGGGTATCATGGAGGCCGGAAATAAAGGCGCCAAGCAAGGCGGTGGCGTTTCAGTGGGTTTGAACATTGATTTACCATTTGAACAATTCCATAATCAATACATAGACCGCGATCATTTCCTGGAGTTCGATTACTTTTTTGTCCGCAAAGTTATTTTTGTCAAGTATTCACAAGCGTTTGTCATCATGCCTGGTGGTTTTGGTACGCTCGATGAGTTTTTTGAAGCGGTTACATTAATCCAAACCAAAAAAATTGCCCGACGCCCCATCGTTTTATTTGGCGTGGCTTATTGGAAAGGACTCTTCGATTGGATAAAGCAAACAATGTTAGCAGAACACTACATCTCAGAAACTGATTTATCGCTTTTCAAAATTACAGACGACATTGACGAAGCTGTGCAGTTTATTGATGACTTCTTTAGCTCGCATGCACTTTCTCCGAATTTCTAAGCATCTTTGTACATTCATTCTTTTCAAACTATGTTAGACAAGATCAAAAATATCCTCCGCTTAACGATTCCATTCATCCGAACAAAATTGTTTTGGAAGCATTTTGGTTTGGTGATACTTTTCTATTTGGTGGTGGTTTTCGGAACCATACTTTATCTCGATTTTGCGACCAATCACGGTCAAAAAATCAGGGTCCCGAATTTTGTCGGAATGCCAGGTGAAGCCGCAAAAAACAAGATTGAAGAGCTAGACCTCACTTATCAAATTTTAGATAGCATTTACGATCCGTCATTGCCTGAAGGCACCGTGATCGAACAGTTAGTCGAACCAACGTCCACCTCTTGGGTATTTGTGAAATCAGGTCGCATAATTGGTTTACGACTTTCAAAAAGAACCCAACTTGTCGAAATGCCGAGTTTATTTCACAAACAAATTCAATTCGCACAAAGCATATTGGAACAGCGCGGTTTGCGTTTCATCATTCAATACAAGCCAACTGCAGAAGCCAATGGCTCAGTACTTGACCAACGCTATAAAGGCCGCAGAATCAAAGAAGGAGAGCGCTTGCCTATTGGCGCCGTTGTGACCTTAATCGTTGGTCAAAATGATGAGGGCGAACCTATTCCGTTGCCAAATCTAATTGGTTTAACCATGGCCGAAGCAGGTTATATTTTCGATACTTTAGGAGTCAGTAGTTATTCGTTTATCTGTCCAGATTGCTTAAATAGTCAAGATTCGTCCAGCGCAAGAATTTTTTCACAATCTCCAGAATATATTGAAGGAACTACCGTTTTTAAATCCACTCAATTTATCTTATCCATGCAAAAAGGTGGAGACGGTCAAAACCCTTAATTATGCGCTTTAAAATTGCTTTTGTTTTCCTCATTCTTGGGTTTCTATCACAGGCTCAAGGGATTGAAATAGGCCCAATTATGCGCAATCTTCAGTTTGCAGCGCGTCCAAATCAACTCAAGAATACCACAAATCTCATAGACAGCACGTTTTTCTTTACTCCAGACACCCTACAACTGCCGTTTTTTGATGATTTCTCCAGCAATAAATTTCAGCAATACACCGAAGATTTCAATGCTCCTGGGCTCACTCAGCAAGTATTTTATCAGTTATTAAACCCACAAAATCTTCAGCCACTCGCAAGTTCGGCCGCATTTACTGATCAGGCAACTTTTCGCCGCACGTATGATGTCACAACGAGTTCTTTTACAGATTCAATTTTCCCGACAATTGCTGTCAAAGTAGGGGATTTCAGTGCTTTCCCAATTGTCTATCAGACCCTAGACCTCTATCCACCTTATTACATTTACGACACCATCGGAGTTCCCGATACACCAGACACAGTATGGGTTCAGAATCCAAGCTTTATTCAGGATGCTGCGACTATTTTTTTCGCAACGCTCAATGATCCAGCTGCTCTATGGCTAGACCACTTTGCCTATCACAATTACCGTTATGCCGTTGAACCAAGATCGCTTGGTGTTGTCACATTTGATGGTCTAGATGAGTTCGGTTATCCGTATGCCATTGGCACCTCTCTCACAAATACTGCAGACTACTTGCATTCTAAACCTTTAGATTTAAGTCCATACACCGCTGCAGACTCCTTATATTTTTCTTTTTTAGTTCAACCACAGGGTTTTGGTGATGTCCCAGAAGCAACCGACTCCCTGATGCTTGAATTCTATGCCAAAGACCTCGATCAATGGGTTTGGGTTTGGTCCATGGCGGGCGATACCCTCCAGCCCTTTAAAGTGGTACACATCCCTGTACTCAACGCGCAATTTTTTGAAAAGGGTTTTCAATTCAGATTTAGAAATTACGGTGCTTTGTCGGGTTCACTCGATCATTTCCACATTGATTACGTCCATCTACGTCCGCAATCTGATGTAGCAGACACACTTTTCAAGGATTTTGCTTGGGTATACCCAATGAACACGTTGTTAGATACCTATACCTCCGTTCCATGGGACCATTACAAAGCGAGCACAACAAATAGAATGTCAAGTGCTGTTTCTGTATCAATTCACAATGGTAGCGCAAATGCTGAAAATAATAGCACAGCTGGCCAAATCAGCTACAGCTATAATGGCACTGTAGAAGCGGCAGGCGGCATGCCTGGGTTCATTTTATCTAACGGAGCGCTCAACTACGCGCCTCAAACTACCTACAATTCTAATCATGATATGACACCAATTCCCTTCGACATTAATTTCCCAGGGAATGAGCAGGTATTTAGGGTAAAAGGCACAATAGCCGCTCAGTTTCCAAACCTTGCATTGAATGATACCACAGGTTTCTATCAAAGTTTTTCAAATTATTACAGCTATGACGACGGTAGTGCAGAGGCCGCTTTTGGCCCCACCGGCGCACAGGCGCGTTTGGCTGTTCAATTTGATGCTTACGAAGCTGATTCACTCGTTGGGGTTGCCTTACATTTTGTGCCGTCCGTGAATGATGTCAGTTCAAAATTATTTCTCATTAGCGTTTGGTCAAATGAAAATGGTCATCCTGGTCAGTTGCTCTATGAAGACGACGTTTTCTTTCCTAGAATGCCAACTTACGGCAATGACCGAGATGTCTTCATCAATTATTTCTTTGCAGACACCCAAAAAGTCAGTGTGCCGGCTTCTTTTTTCATAGGCTGGAGACAGCTCGATCCTGAGCGTTTAAACTTGGGCCTTGACCGCAATATTGACCACTCGAATAAAGTTCAGTACAGTGTTGACGGTGGTTTTACATGGTATACTTCTCCGTTCGAGGGTTCTGCTATGCTCAGGCCTATTTTCTCAACTGCATTAGATGCCAGTTTGGGCATTCATTCGCCACTTTCAGAAACTCCAACTTGGAGTTGTTATCCGAACCCGAGCGCTGGCGAAGTCCACGTGGTGGTACCGCAACAATTCAAAAATCAGCTCATTCAGATCATCAATTTGCAAGGTCAAGTTGTGGGGCAGGCCGATGGCTTAATAATCAACACCGAAGCGCTACCTGACGGTATTTACATGCTAAACTGCTTGGGTACAAACTTAGCCCCTCTTAAACTTGTGGTCCGATGAGTGACACCCAACAACCCGACCTCGAATTAGAGGAAACAGAAGCAGATTTATTTGAACACCACCGTTTTAAAGCCGACCCCGGTCAGGAAGTGGTACGCATCGATAAGTTCTTAATGGACCGCATGGCGGACACATCAAGAAATAAAATTCAAATAGCGGCTAAAAATGGCAATATCCATGTAAACGGGCAAGCAGTCAAACAAAATTACCGCGTCAAACCTGGCGATGACATTGCCATTGTTTTGCCTTATCCCGTGCGTGAAATCGAACTCATTGCCCAAGACATTCCATTAGAAATTGTTTACGAAGATGCAGATTGTTTGGTGGTTAATAAACCGGCAAATATGGTCGTGCATCCGGGCTACGGAAACTATAGTGGCACGATGGTAAATGCGTTGGTTTATCATTTTGATAACCTTCCAACCAGACCAAAAGATTATTTTGGAAGGCCGGGCTTAGTCCACCGAATAGACAAGCATACCACTGGCCTATTGGTGGTTGCCAAAACTGAAATTGCACTTAATGATTTGGCCAAACAGTTTTACGACCGTACTACGGAACGCCGATATTTAGCTTTAGTTTGGGGAGATGTCCAAGCGGATGGCACAGTAGAGGGCCACATTGGTCGCTCGCTCAAAAATAGAAAAGTCATGACGGTTTTCCCGGATGGTGAATACGGCAAGCCAGCCATCACGCATTACAAGGTGGTGGAGCGCTTTGGGTATGTAACATTGATTGAGTGTAAGCTAGAAACAGGCCGAACGCATCAAATTAGGGCGCATATGCAGCACATCGGGCATCCACTTTTCAATGACTTGGAATACGGCGGAGATCGCATTTTGAAAGGCACCAAATCTGCGGCTTATGAGAAATTCATGACTAACAATTTTGACCTACTCCCTGGGCAAGCGCTGCACGCCAAAACTTTGGGCTTTATTCAACCGAGCACCAAAAAATATTTAGAGTTTGATTCTGAGCTCCCTACGGGTTTTCAACGTTTGTTAGAACGCTGGAGAACCTATTGTTCGGATTTTAAATAAAATTTCTCTATTTTTGCTTTCCTTGGTTTAACCAAGCTAAAACTACGCTTTATGAAACAACTATTCATTGCCGCAATTTTATCATTATTTACTGCGTCGGTAAGCTTTGCTCAAACTCAGCCTGACCCGAAATTTGTGCGCCAAGCCAATGAAGTTTTTAACTCTGGTAATTATTTTGAAGCAATTAATGTCTGTCAAGATGCCTACAAAAAATTAGGATCAAGAGGCTCTCTCCGTCAAAAAGGAGACATGGCCTTCAAAGTTGCTGAATCTTACCGCGCCATTGAAATGTTTGATAAAGCTAATGAGTGGTATGGCACCTGTATTGAATTGAAATATTTCGATGTTGTACCTGAAGTATATTACTACAAAGGTGACATGCAGCGCATGATGAAAGATTTTGATAATGCCCTTAAAAGTTACCGCGAATACAAAAGAATTGCACCGAACTCGCGTTCCAAAGAATTGGCTGATGTCATGATGGCTTGTGAAAAATACAAAGGTTTTGATGATTTTGAATCATCAAAACTAGTGGTCAAATCTGAAGCCAAAATCAACACCAAACAAATGGACATGGCGCCATCTTTCATGGACAAGAAGGGTAAAGTGATCGTATTTAGCTCTTCTAGAGATGAAAGTACAGGTGCCAAAAGAGACCCAATTTCCGGAGAAAAATACATGGACCTTTATGTTGCTGAATACGATGTAAATGGCAATCCAACAAACGTAAAATCACTTGACACCAAAGGTGTCGTCAACACGACTCAAAACGAAGGCTCTGCTTGTTTTGATTCCAAAAGAAAAGCCATCTATTTTACGCGTTGCCCAAATGCAGAAAAAATGGATCTCGGTTGTCAAATCTGGACCGCAGTCTACAGCGGTGACGAATTTGATGATCCAAAAGAAATCAAACTTACCACCTCTGATACCATTTCTGTTGGACATCCTTGCTTGTCACCAGACGACCAAATGCTCATTTTTGCTTCTGACATGAGAGACAACGGTAAAGGCGAAAAATCTTTCGGTGGACGCGACCTCTGGTATGTGAACTTTGACAAAAGAAACAAAACTTGGGATTCAGTTCCGCATAACATGGGCCCTATGTTCAACACTGTTGGCAACGAACTTTTCCCTTCTATCGGCCCTAATGGTCAACTTTATTTTGCATCAGACGGTCTTCCAGGAATTGGGGGGCTTGATATCTTTGTTGCGCAAAAAGAAGAAGGTGCCAATAAATGGACTGCCGTTAAAAACATGGGCTTTCCATTCAACTCCGAAGGTAATGACTACGCCATGTCAGATTTCGATGGTAAGTCTGGTTTTTTCACTTCTGAGCGCAAAACAACGAGCAACCAAGAATATGCGCCAGACATCTGGAGTTTCAATACACCACCAAACTTATTTGATCTCAGAGTTACAGTATATGAGTCAGGTAAAAAGTCTAAGAAATTAGAAGGTGCTAAAGTTTATGTAACCGTTAGTGATGGCACCCAATGGGAGGGTGTTACGGATGCCAAAGGAAAAATTATTTGGAAAGACCGCGCTGACAAAAAAGGCCGTTACATTTTAGCTGGCAAAGAATACACACTTAAAGCTGAAAAAGAAGGGTTCTACGAAGACAAAAAAGGCGCAAAACTTTCAACAGTAGGACTTGAGCAGAGTCAAAGCTTTATCATCGAAATGCCATTATTACCTGTAGGCGTTATCCGCACACCAGAGGTGCGTTATGTCTTTGACCAATGGGTTTTCATCAATGACGCTTCTTGTATGTCTCTTGACTCTTTAAAGTTCCTAGACAGTATGCTTAAAGAATACCCAAATATTACCATTGATTTATTCTCTCACACCGATGCACGTGGTGGCGATGTTCGCAACCAAGTATTATCTGAAAACAGAGCAAAAGCTGTTTACAAGCATTTGGTTGAAACATGTGGCATTGATCCGCGCAGAATCAGGCCAGTTGGTCGTGGTGAAGCTGAACCTGCTACTTGGATAGATGAAAACGGCCAGACTGTCGTACTTACTGAAGACTACATCAATCAGTTTAAAGCAACTGACAAAGCGAAGTTTGAAATGTTACACACGATTAACCGCCGTACAACCGCCAAGATCACAAGTACAACTTTTGATCCAGCCACGGCGCCGGCACCTAATCCTGAATTCACTAAGTTTAAACCACTTCCAAGATTATAATCTTAAAGGCGTCGAAAGGCGCCTTTTCTTTTGAGCGATGAGAAGGCTACTACAAAAAGTTGTTTTTTTCTTTGAATTACAATCATTTGGGGTCTGCGAATGGTGGGCGCGCCGTTTGGGTATACGTACCAATAAAGTGCGTTTGGGCTTCATCTACCTGAGCTTTATAGGACTTGGTTCGCCAGTATTACTTTACCTCATTATGGCCTGGATTCTAGAGCACAAACATTATTTCAAATTTCAAGCGAAACGCAAACATTCAATCTGGGACTTATGAGAATCCTAATCACGGGCAGCAATGGTTTATTGGGCCAAAAAGTTGTAGACCTCTGTCTTTCCAAAGGTCTTGCATTTTTAGCAACATCTAGTGGCAAGAACCGCTACAGCAAATGCCCTGAAGCGCAATATCAAACCTTAGATATTACCGACGAAGCAAATATCAAAGCAGTTTTTGATCAATATCTGCCTACTCATATCATTCATACGGCAGCCATGACCAATGTGGACGCCTGCGAAGCGCAACCTGAAGCTTGCGACCTCGTGAATCGCCAGGCAGTTTACATGTTAGCCAAAGCAAGCCAATTAATAGGGGCGCACTTTCAGCTCCTATCTACGGACTTCGTTTTTGACGGTGAAGCTGGCCCGTACCAGGAAACCGATCAACCAAATCCTTTGAGTGTTTACGCGCGTTCCAAATATGAAGCAGAGCGTTTACTTGCAGATATTAAGGGTTTAAATTATTCAATTGTCAGGACCATCATTGTTTATGGGCAAGGGGAACAACTTTCTCGTTCCAATTTGATTTTATGGGCAAAAGAGGCACTACAGGAAGGCAAACCATTGAATATTGTCGACGATCAATTCAGAGCGCCAACTTGGGCAGATGATCTCGCATGGGCATGCGTTCGCATTTGTGAATTGGATCAAACTGGTATCTTTCATATCAGTGGCCCGGAAACCATCTCTATTTACGATATCGTCTTGAGGGTTGCTGCATATTATCAACTCCCTACGGACCATATTACCCGACTCAAAAGTAATACTTTGAATCAGGCAGCAAAAAGACCTCCTAGAACCGGTTTTATCTTGGATAAGGCAAGGAGCGTTTTAAGTTATAAGCCACATACATTGGAAGAAACTTTAGCGCTGTTAAACTAGAAAAAATTATCTTTAACTAAATTAAACTATACACTATGAGCGTTTGGCGTAAGAAACCAGTTAGTCATTTTGAACGAGACATGAAAAAAAATGACCTCAACAGAGTTTTAGGTCGTTGGGGTTTAACTTCTTTAGGGATTGGTGCAATTATCGGGGGTGGAATTTTCACCTTAACAGGAATTGCAGCGCATGACCACGCTGGCCCAGCCTTGGCCTTATCTTTTGTCATTGCAGGAGTAGGCTGTCTTTTTGCTTCCTTGTGCTACGCTGAGTTTTCTTCTATTTTACCAGTTGAAGGTTCTGCTTATGCTTATTCTTACGGCACCATGGGTGAGCTTTTCGCCTGGATTATTGGTTGGAATCTTATTCTAGAATACATGATGGGAGCCACCACCGTGGCTGTTGCCTGGAGTGGTTATTTTGAAAAGTTATTACATCAGTTTGGTATTGACCCACCGATGTGGCTCATGAACGACCCCGTAACAGCAGCGGAGAAAGCCCAACAAGCTGGAATTGCAGCCCCAGATTTCGCGTTCAACCTACCTGCATTTTTAATTACTTGGGTTGTTACATCTATCCTCATCAAGGGCATTAAAGAAGCAGCTAAGACGAATAACCTCATTGTGATCTTAAAAGTCGCAGTAGTACTCTTTGTAATTTTTGTAGGTTTCTTCTTTATTGACACGGACAACTACGTCCCTTTTATTCCTGAGACAGTCACAAATCCTGATGGCTCTACTTCTTTCGGTTGGTCAGGTGTGGTAACAGCTGCCACCATTGTATTCTTTGCTTACATCGGTTTTG
>CAYPVA010000056.1:0-10463 GCA_964414045.1 uncultured Lishizhenia sp.
TTTATAACCTACTTCCTCCTAGCATTGAGCCAACAGCTACCCAACATATTCAAGAGCAAATTGAAATCATCGAACAAATTTTGTCCAATGGTTATGCTTATGAAGTCAATGGCTCCGTTTATTTTGATACACGCCGCTATATGCAAGATTACCATTATGGTATTTTAAGTGGAAGAAAAGTAGACGAACTAGAAAATGAAACCCGTAGCCTAAATGCCCAAGACGAGAAACGCTTTTTTGCAGATTTTGCACTTTGGAAAAAGGCAAACCCGAACGATATGCAAATTTGGCGTTCACCTTGGGGCAATGGAAACCCAGGTTGGCACATAGAGTGTACAGCCATGAGTACAAAATATTTAGGAAAACAATTTGATATTCACGGTGGCGGCATGGACCTCAAATTTCCGCACCACGAAGACGAAATTGCTCAAAGTTGCGGATCTTTCGGCTGTAATCCGGCTCGGTATTGGATGCATGCCAATATGCTCAATGTCAATGGTCAGAAAATGTCAAAGTCTTTTGGCAATTACTTCTTGCCAAAGCAAATTCTAGATGGTACCACCGGACTTTTCGAAAAATCATATTCAGCAAATGTGGTCAGGTTTTTCATGATGCAGGCACACTATCGCAGCAACCTCGATTTTACGCCGGAAGCATTGAATGCTGCTGAGAAGGGCTATGAAAGATTAATGGAAGGGCTCAAGACGCTCGATAAAGTTCCGACAAGCACCTCTTCTTTTGATGTAGACGCGTTAGTAGCATCTTTCTATAAAGCTATGAACGATGACTTCAATGCACCTATTTTGGTTTCGTATCTTTTTGAGGCTGTCAAACAAATTAATCTTGTCAATGACGGTACGGCCAGTATTTCTGCCTTAGACCAAGCTAAGTTAAAAACCGCTATGCAGGCGTTCATCCATGACGTTCTGGGGCTACAAGCAGAAAACAACCAGACTGAAACGCGCTTGGCACCAGTAATGGATTTAGTTTTAGATTTACGCCAACAAGCGCGTAGTAACAAAGACTGGACTACTTCAGATCAGATTCGAGACGGTTTGGCGAAGGCAGGTATCGTCGTCAAGGATGGCAAAGACGGTACGTCCTGGAGTTAATATTGCGCTAAATAGAAACGGTTTATTGCGCGGCGTCTCCGATTGACGATTCAATACCACTCCATAATTGGTAACGCTTTTCAAGTGCAAGCAGCGATACCTCTGTAGCTTCTTTCCATTTATGAGCATCTGAGCCACAGATTTCTTCCATCATTTTTAATGAAATTGGGCCGTGGTCATCGCCATCAACTTCTATGTGTCGCTCGAGGTAATACAGGAGTTTGTCAATGTTGTGCTGGCCTTGGCGCTGCATTTCGCGCAAGATTTCAATAAACATATCAGGGATGAGGTCTTCGCGTCCAAAAGTAAACAAAGCCGCAATTTTGTGCAATTGCCCGCTATTGATAACCTCAAACGTAAAGCGCACAAATTCGCGCGTTTCTTCGTTGATATTCAATTGATAAAGAGATTCTTCAAGACTTTTTCCGTATGAAAGCCACTCTGTAAGTTGATGAATTGGCATGGTTTCGGCACCAATTTGTTGCATGGCTTCGAGGTACATTTCAAAGTGGCTTAACACATTGCCATTTTGATCTTGGTCGGACTCTTCGCCAAGTACAATTTCATTGATAAAGCGACGTGTCGTGGGTGAACCTTTCGGTGACCACGGCACCTCTACACACGTGAGCTCGCGTTGCAGAGACTTTAGTAAACTCATGAAATCCCACACAGCAAAAATGTGCTGTTCCATGAAGCGTTGAAAATCTTGCAAGCTACTGATTTTAGCATACATTGGATGTGCTAATAAGCGCTCTCGGGAAGGTAGTAATGCTGCTTGTAATTGATCAATGTTTGTGCCCATAGCTTTTAAACAATTGTGAAATCAATTAGTTGAGCTTAATACCAAGTTCTTTCAATTGCGCGTCATTTAATGGCGACGGCGCATCAATCATGGTGTCTCTACCTGAGTTATTTTTTGGGAATGCAATGTAGTCGCGGATAGATTCTGAGCCACCCATTGTAGCGACTAAACGATCTAGGCCAAAGGCCAATCCGCCATGTGGAGGCGCACCGTATTCAAAGGCAGACATCAAGAAACCAAATTGTGCTTGTGCTTCTTCTTTAGTAAAGCCGAGCAAGTCAAACATACGCGATTGCAGCGCGCGGTCATGGATACGGATAGAACCACCACCGAGCTCTACGCCATTCATAGCAAGGTCATAGGCATTGGCGCGAACTTTACCAGGTTCGGTATCAATGAGGTGAAAATCTTCTGGTTTTGGCGAAGTAAATGGGTGGTGCATGGCATGGTAGCGCCCGCTTTCTTCATCCCATTCTAGCAACGGGAAGTCAAGCACCCACAATGGTTTAAATACGTTAGGATCGCGCAGCCCAAGCTCGGTGCCTAAATGTAATCTGAGCTCATTGAGTTGTTTGCGTGTTTTGGCGAGGTCTCCACAAAGTAATAAGAGTAAGTCTCCGGGTTTGGCTTGCGCTTGAGCAGCCATTGCTTGGAGGTCTTGTTCGGTATAAAATTTATCGACACTTGACTTGAAAGTACCATCCGGATTGCACTTGATGTACACTAATCCTTTGGCGCCAATTTGTGGTCTTTTAATCCATTCAGTAAGTTCATCGAGTTGCTTGCGCGTAAATTCTGCGGCGCCTTCGACATTGATGCCAAGCACGCACTCGGCGCTATTGAAAACGACAAAATCTTTGCTTTGTGCCAACTTTGTGAGGTCGACAAACTCCATTCCAAATCGGATATCAGGTTTGTCTGAACCGTAGCGTTCCATGGCCTCAGCGTAGGTCATGCGCGGGAAAGCGCCTTCAAATTGAACACCCCGAACGGTTGCAAATAGGTGCTTGATCAAGCCTTCGAACATCTCCAAAATGTCGTTTTGCTCTACGAAAGCCATTTCGCAGTCGATTTGTGTAAATTCTGGTTGGCGATCGGCACGAAGGTCTTCGTCGCGGAAGCACTTGACAATTTGGTAGTAGCGGTCAAAGCCACTGACCATTAAAAGTTGCTTGAAAGTTTGGGGCGATTGCGGAAGCGCATAAAATTGTCCTTCGTTCATGCGGCTAGGCACCACAAAATCACGAGCTCCTTCGGGAGTAGACTTGATTAAGACAGGAGTTTCAACGTCCAAAAATTCTTTAGAGTCGAGGTATTTGCGTGTTTCAAGCGCAACCTGATTTCTCAAGCGCAATTTTTGTTGAACCGGACCACGGCGTAAATCGAGGTAGCGGTATTGCATGCGCAGTTCATCGCCGCCATCGGTTTCGTCTTCAATCGTGAAAGGCGGAAGCTTCGCAGCATTGAGCACTTTAAGTGCTGTTACTAAGATTTCTACCTCGCCAGTAGGCATATTTTTATTCTTGCTACTGCGCTCAATAACCTGCCCATCAATTTGAATGACAAATTCACGACCAAGTTTTCTGGCTTGCTCACAGAGGGATGAATTAGACTCCATGTTGAAAGCAAGTTGCGTAATGCCATAGCGGTCTCGGAGGTCGAGGAAGGTCATGCCACCGAGGTCTCGGGAGCGCTGAACCCATCCAGCTAAAGTTACGTTGGTTCCGACATGTTCTAATCTTAATTCTCCGCAGGTGTGTGAGCGATACATAGCTTTGTTTTTGAAGCAACAAAGGTAAGCAATCTCGGCTAAAACCTATCTCGCTTCAAGTAGGAAGTATCAATCAAAGCATCAAAAAAAGCAAGCAATTGTTTTTTCTCGATGGCACTTAATGTAAAAGAAGTAATTCGGGGGTCTTGTCGTGGATTTTTTGCCCCTCCTTTTTGATAATGTGCAAGCACTTGCTCAAGATTTTGGATACTGCCGTCGTGCATGTAAGGAAAGGTCAATGTGATGTTGCGCAGCGAAGGAATTTTGAACTTTCCGATATCACTAGAGTCATGGTGAATCCTAAAACGTCCTTGATCCGTTTTACCTTCGTATGAAGCGTATAGTCCGTTGTTGGCAGCAACATGGGTGGTAAAGTATGGAGCCGGATGACACTGTATGCAGTATAATTTTTCTGAAAATAATTGCCAACCAGCGTGTTGTTCCGCAGTCAATGCTTTTTGATCACCAGCCAAATAGCGATCAATGGGTGCATTCATAGAAAGCAAACTTCGTTCAAAGGCCGCAAGGCTGCGCGTCAGCACATACGCATCAAAATCACGTTGAAAAATGCTTTGGGCAGCAGCTTGGTATTCGGGTATTTGACGCAATTGTTGAATGAGTAGTTTCATGTTGTGCCCCATCTCAACGGGTTCTTGAATGGGCACAATTGCCTGTAGTTCAAGTGAGGCAAGGTGCGCATCAAACATGGCGGTTTTTAAAAAGGCTGCATTGAGTAGACTCGGGGCATTGCGCTCACTGAGTTGACCTTTGATGCCGCGACTTTTAGGAAGTTGGTCTGTAAATGCTTTTTGTGGGTCATGGCAACTTGCACAAGCAATTGTGCCATCTATGGATAATCTTTTGTCAAAAAATAATTGCCTGCCTAAAGCTATTTTTGCCAAAGATTGGGGATTGTCTATTGGTGTAGGGACCGCTAAACTCGCATTGAAATCTTGCCCAGAACTACAACGCAGGATGAGAAATCCTAGAATTATTGTTGCAGCAAGAAATGCAAAGCGTTTGCTCATTTAGATAAAAATCCGGAGGGTTTTATGGCCTTTTTGCGTACTTATTTTAAGTAGGTAAAGCCCTTTTGGCAAGGAGGCAGTGTTTAGTAAAAAGCTATCTTTTTCAATGATTTGGGATACAAGAACTCGTCCTTGCGCATCGATGCATTCAACCAAAGTAAGTTGGTTATTTGAAAGTCCTTGGATTTGGATTTCGGTATCCGTTTGACTCCATTTAATGAAATCAGGATGTTTATCTGAGAGTGAAGCAGTGGCATCAAGCGTAAAAACTTCTTGACTCAAGACATTTTGCATGATTGTCAGGTTTAGGCCAGTTTCGTCGTGCTGGACCCCAGTGCTTGCTAGGGTAATATTGTTGAGCCAACGATCCACATGACAATTGAGGTGAAGGTCTGTTTGATTTGTTAAATCTGTTTGAACTACTGGCAAAGAAACCATTTGCTGGTTGTTGTTTCCGAGGTTGTGCAATTCAAAATAACTATTGGGAATGTTATCGTTGTTGGAGTCAGCTTTACCGCCAATAATCATGTGCATGTAACCAAAAGACCAGCCCCAATACATAGAAGGCATTTGAAAGCTCAGTGGATGTGTTTCTGGATAGGTCGAAATGTCTTGTGCCATGACCCCACTTTGCGTGTTGTATCTTTTGGGCACCCCAATCATAAAACTGATCGAATCAATTTGATTGACATCGAGAAAACCTAGATAAACATTGAAATTTGTAGGTGTGACTAACCAAATACCCGTTTGTAAATAAGTACTTTGTCCATTGTCGTGAAATAACTGTACGTCCGATAAATAATAATTGAAGTGTTCAATTTCAACGACCACGCCATCATTGCCCGTATAATTTTGAAGCAATTGAAAATCTTGGTTGCCGAATTTAGGGGCAAGGCTCAAAAAGACATTTTTTTGAGCAAATGCAGCACTGAAATTCAACAAAAGAAGTAGGCGAAAAAGGTGCTTCATCAGTTCGGTTTTTTGAAGATGTATAATATTTCACTGTCCATTAAACGGTACTGATCAATTTGGGTTTTGGAGTAGTGTTGATGGAAATCAAATATTTGGGTTTGAAAACCTACAGACTCAAGGTATGATGGATAGTCTTTGCCAAATAAACGTACGTGGTCTTTTTGCCAAAAGTGTTTTTCGCGCTCGGCTGGGCTTGTGATACTAGCGTCTTCATAGGTTTGCTCACGGCTAAAATCTTGAGGCACTTGCATGATGGCCCATCCGCCGGGCTTCATGACCCTAAAGAGTTCTGACATACATTGTTTGGGGTCTGAGACATGTTCCATCACGTGATTACAAAAAACAACATCAAAACGCCCGTTTTCAAGCGGAATACTGTGCAGGTCAAAGTGCATGTCGGCAATAGGAGAGACGAGATCAGCAGTGAGGTAGTTTAAGTTTTTTTGAGCCTTGAAACGATCGATGAAACACTGTTCTGGTGCAATATGAAGTACAGAGAGGTTTGCAGCGGTAAAAAAATCGCTGTGCTCTTTGAGGTAAAGCCACATTAATCGGTGGCGCTCGAGTGTGAGGTCATGGGGGCACAAGACGTTTTCACGGTGCGCGACCTCTGAACCATACGATAAAAACTTAGAAAACGATTTTTCACAAACAGGGCAACTTACGGCAGATCCTTTGTATAAAACGGGAGCCACCAACCGAAAAAGGTAACTCAGCCGAATGAGCAAAGGTCTTGGGAGCTTATTGAGGAGATATTTATATAGTTTCTTCACGTACCAAAGTTAAACTTTTCAAAAGAGAATATCGCTACTTTTGTAGCAAATCACGCTATGAAAATCAAGCCTTTATTCTTCTTTTTATTCATCTTTATGAATCTAGATTTACTTGCACAAGAACCTGTTGCACCAAAAATTGATCACATCTTAGAAAAACATGGTCACCAGCGTCAAGATCCCTACTATTGGATGCGCGAACGCGACAGCGCGCCAGTTTTAAAATATCTTCAAGAAGAAAACGCTTACGCAACGGCATATTTCAAAGCGCTTGATCCGCTTGTCAATAGCTTGCTCAATGAATTTGAAGCGCGAATTGACCCCAATGAAACCAGTGCACCGTATGTTTTGAATGGTTTTCAATATCAAAACCGCAATGTTGAAGGCCTGGACTATCAGCAAATTTACCGTTACGAGTTGGATGGAAAGGCAGTCTTGTTTTTTGATGAAAATGAGCGTGCCAAAGGCAAGTCTTTTTATGAATTGGCAGCTTGGTCGCCTTCGCCAAACAATCAAATTTTAGCAGTCAGCGAAGATTTTATAGGCCGCAGAAAATATGAAATCAGGTTTAGATCAAAGGGTAAATATTTGAAAGATGTCCTGACAGAAACAAGTGGAAGCATCGTTTGGGCCAATGATAATCAAACGGTATATTACACCAAAAAAGACCCTGAAACCCTTCGAGAATATTTGGTTTACAGGCATCAAATAGGCACCCCACAAAGTGCAGACGAACTCATTTACGAAGAGAAGGACGATAAATTCAGCGTGGGAATTGGCAAAACGCTCACCAATGCTTTTGTGCTTGTATATAGCTACAGCTCTACCACTTCAGAAGTCCAATTAATTGATGCCAATCAAGCAAAGGCAAAAGCGCAATTATTTTTAGCGCGCCGTGCTGGACATATCTATGAAGTAGAACATCACGATAAAGGATTCTTTATTTTAAGTAATGACAACGCAATTAATAACCGCGTCTTGTTTTCCAATCAAATTCCGACAAGTATTGCGAGTTGTGAAGAATTTGTAGCACACAACCCGAAAGTCCTTATTGAAGGATTGAGTGTTTTTAAATCACATCTATTATTAGAGGAACGAGACAACGGCTTGCTCAAACTCAAACTCAAAGACATTTCGAGTGCTCAAGAAAAGTACATCAATGTTGCTGGTGAAACTTACTATTTAGGTTTGGCCTTGAATGACGACTACAAAGCATCTAAAGTTTATTATGTAGTCAATTCCTTAACTACGCCATCTCGGGTTTACACCTATGACCTCAATAGCAATGCGCAAGAAATTTTCTTTGAGAAAAAACTCAAAGATCCTCAATTTAACCCTGAAAATTACGAATCACAAAGGGTATGGGCAACAGCAAATGATGGCACGAAAATTCCTGTAAGTATTGTTTACAGAAAAGGAACAGAATTATCAAAAGCACCATTGCTCTTGTATGGTTATGGATCTTATGGCTATACCATTCCGGATATTTTTAGCCCAACAAGAATTTCTTTACTTGACCGCGGTTTTGTATATGCTATTGCTCATATCCGAGGCTGTAAGTATTTAGGTGAAGACTGGTATCAGAATGGAAAATTTGACAAGAAGATCAACACCTTCACAGATTTCATTAATGCAGCCGAGTTTTTAGGACACATGGGCTATTGCGACCCTGCCCGAATTTACGCGAATGGGGGAAGTGCTGGTGGACTTTTAATGGGCGCCATTGCAAACATGGCGCCTTATTTATTCAAAGGAATTGTATCGGAAGTGCCATTTGTTGATGTTGTAACCACCATGCTCGACGAAAGTATTCCGCTAACGACCGGAGAATACGAAGAATGGGGCAATCCGAATGACCCACACTATTATTATTACTTACTCAAGTACTCACCTTATGATAATTTACACCGCATGGCTTACCCAGCTATGTATATTACCTCTGGTTATCATGATTCACAAGTGCAATATTGGGAGCCCGCGAAATATGTTGCCAAACTCAGAACCTTACGCACAAATAATGCACCGCTCATTTTTGAATGCAACATGGATGCTGGGCATGGCGGCGGTTCAGGGCGCAGTACAGAAAGACTCGAAAGAGCCAAAGTACTTAGTTTTATCTTAGGTCTTGAGGGGATTGAAAAATAGTTTAGCGGCATTCATATTATTTTTTTATTCTGCGCTTTCTGCGCAGCAATTCGCGATTGAATCCTTTCGCGAAAAACCCATTATGTATTCAGACCTGGGGTATAATGCCAATCCATTTTCAATACAAGGGAATTTTAACCACCAACTTACAGGCTTAGCTTATAAAAATAATTTTAGCCCATTTTTAGGGCTCGGATTTGCTTATAAATGGTTTCATCTCAGGGTAGGTTTCCCGATAATTGGTAATGTCCGATCAACGAGTAACTTTGGACAAACGACACAATATAATTTTGCCTATGACCTGACCTATAAAAAGGTTTGGTATGACTTTGAATTCAAGTCTACCTTTGGCTATGCGCTTAAAAATGTGGGGCAATTCGATACAACTACGAGTACTCAAAAACCACACACGATTTTACCGAAAGCGCGCTCCTTTAACGTGATGATGAATGGCTGGTATTTCAATAATCCCGAATTTCAAATGAATGGATTGCTCGGTAAAAGAGCGCATTATACCAAAGAAATATTAACCTGGTACCTGAAGGGCACGATTAATTATTTTGGTTCAGCTAATAAAAATGGAAGTTTAATACCTGCACAGCTCCAAAACCAGGAAGTACCTATGCAGAACCTCCAGCAGTTGCAAGCATTTGATTTCGGAGCCATTCCGGGTATTGCTTATGTTAACCGCAAGAATAATTGGCAACTTGGTGGATGGTTTGGCTTGGGTCCGGTGGTTCAAATTAAAGGTTATGAAACACCAAACTATTCTAAATTACTTTTAGGGATCGCGCCTCGTTTTGATATGCGCATCATGGGAGGGTATTCATCAGACGAACGCTTTTTCTTTCTTGTCACGGATTTTGACAACAAGAGCATCAGATACAATGAGTTGAATTATCGCCAACTCTATTATGCCATTAAGTTTGTAGCGGGCTTTAGGTTTGGAGTCTCGAAAAAATAATTGCTATTTGAGCGGGAAGAATTCTATCTTTTGATCGCCACAAGTAATTATCATTGAAAAGTTTTTAGGAGCGTTTTGTAGGTCAATGATGTTTCCGTTTTTGCCTTTTATTCGATTTTCAAGTTGCTTTTCTTCTCCTTTAAATGAAATTTCGAAGTCCTCATTGCCGTTATATTGAATGGCGTATTGTTTTGCACCTATTGGAATTAAACTCACAAAGCAAAGTTCTTTTGACAATTCTTTTTTTGGATAAATGAGACCAATTTTTTTCTGAATTTCTCTTGGTCTAAATGATACGTCGGAAGCAATTTTCTGATCTTGGAATTCAAAGGGCATACTCTTTTGTGGGTCTAGGCTCCAAACCCTTACGTAATCTACTTGGAAGTTTGCTGGAAATTGTGTTTGATCATTTGGGCCTGGGTTAAAAGCATAACCGTCTCGAGCTACAGCTAAATTCAAAATGAGGTTCATGGCTGTTTGAAAGTCGCCATTAAAATGTGACACCGGTGTCCCATTGACGAAATAGGTCAAGGAATTAGGCAACCAAACTCCAGAAAAAATAAGCGTATCTCCGGTGAGTTTTGGCGCCATGCCTACCCATCCTCCCCAATCTTTTTTAATGCCAAATTTGTTTTTCACATAATCCTTGCGCTGAGGTAAATGGATGTCCACGTGGATGTCATTTGGGCGCTCACCTTTCATCTCCATGAAATCAATTTCATCTTTTTGATTCTGTCCATATAGCCAAAAAGCCGGCCAAAGCCCTTGTCCATCTGGAACTATTGCCCTGCATTCAAAATAACCGTAACGAAAGGTATCTTTACTCCAAAGGCAAGAGGTAAGGTAATCGAGATAAACTGAATCATTCTTGATATCGATTTGTAAATCCCGAGCTT
>CAYPVA010000057.1:0-10441 GCA_964414045.1 uncultured Lishizhenia sp.
TAAATAAGATGGCCGCATTTGGGTTTCTTTTTTTTATCTCATCCGCAATGGCTAATGCAGGAAAAATATGCCCACCTGTTCCACCTCCAGAAATAATTACTCGTTTTATCATCATCCAAGCGCTTCTTCAAATTTTTCTTCTTTACCAGTTTGCTTTAATTCTTTGGCAAAAGACTGTACAATACCAATAGAAATACAGGCCATAACTAGGGCTGAACCACCCATTGCTAAAAAAGGCATGTTTTGTCCGGTAACAGGAAATACACCCGTGCACACCAACATATTGATACTGGCTTGCGTCAACAAATGAATACCGATACCCATACAGACATAACTCTGGAAAAGATCACTCGTTTTCAGTGAAATTCTAATCATGCGATAGAGTAAAATCAGGTATAAAAAAACCAACACCAAGGCCGCACCAGAGCCAAACTCTTCTACAAAAGTGGCATAGTAAAAATCTGCATAGGCTTCCGGTAAAAACTCTTTGAGCTTACCATCACCAACTCCTTGACCAAAAACAGATCCTACTGAAATCGCTAATTTGGCATTGTTTGCTTGCTGATTGGCCTGCAGACTTTCTACACTTTGATTGGTCGCATCTACTCTATTGTTGATCCGGTTCATCCAGGTATCATAGCGCGGCAAAATATTGGCGTCAGGAAAGGTCAAGTGTGCACCAACCACCATGAGTGCCAGACCTAATCCTATTGCCCCCATGGTTACTAATTTTAAAATCGGCACCCTGCCAATAAACAACATGATCATGCTCAACATAAAAAGCATGGCGGCAGTAGAGAAATTGTCTTTGAGAATTAATAAACAAGTAACGCCGATTGGGATCAAAAGTGGAATAATCCCTTCTTTCCAGTTATCAAATTTTTGCTGTTTGCGCACCAACAATTTACTCAAATAGATGATCAAAGCTAGCTTTGCAAAATCTGAAGATTGAAAGGTGAGATTTACAAAAGGAATTCGAATCCAGCGACCCGCACCATTGACTTCTGCACCAAAAAACCAAGTAAATAAAAGTAACGCCAAGCCTAAATAATAGGCAAACTTAGCCAACTGACTAATGTACTTTGCCGGGACCCTATGTATGACGAACATCGCGCCAAAGCCAAGTACAACATATACTAAATGCTTGAACAAATACAGAAAAGGAGATCCGCCTTCAATTTTGATCAAAATAGGCACAAAGCTGTATACTGTTACCAATGAAAAAGCCATCATTAGTAAGGTAATGATCCAGATAACAGGATCGCCTTTGAGGTATTTCAGATAAGATCTCATGAGTACTTTTTAGAGCATGCGCACTGCTTGTTTGAATTGCTGACCACGATCTTCGTAGCTTTCAAACAAATCAAAACTTGCACAAGCCGGAGAAAGCAATACTGTTTCATCTTTCTGAGCCAAACGATAGCCATAAGCAACTGCTTCTGTTGCTGACTTTGCTTCAACAATGATTTCTACTTTATCCTGAAAGGCCTCTAATATCTTTTGATTATCGACACCCAAACAAATGATTGCCTTCACTTTTTGAGCCACCAATTCGTATAATTCGGAATAGTCGTTGCCTTTATCGACACCACCCACAATCCAAACGGTTGGCTTGTCCATAGACTCTAAGGCAAACCAAGCTGCATTGATATTTGTGGCTTTTGAATCGTTGATAAATTCAATGCCATTGACCTTTGCCACGAACTCCATGCGGTGCTCGACATTGACAAAGTCTTCCAGACTTTCGCGCACAAGTTCAGTGCGGATTTCTACTAATCTAGCTGCAATTCCTGCAGCTAAAGCATTTTGGGTATTGTGTTTACCCTTAAGCGCTAATTCGTGAATAGACATGGTAAGTTGTTGTTTGTTTATGTTGATGTTGAGTTGTTCTGAAGTGGCATAAGCACCTTCTTCAATGGTTTGTTTCATTGAAAATGGTCTTAGTTGTGCTTGCGTATTGCTCTTTTGAAGTTGAGCGGCGATGATTGGGTCATCGGCATTGTAAATGAAGAATTCGGCTGCCGTTTGATTTTGTAGAATGCGGAATTTAGCATCCACATAGTTTTGCAATTCATAGTGATACCTATCGAGGTGATCAGGCGTAATATTTGTTAAAATGGCGATGTCGGCTTTGAAGTCGAACATGTCGTCGAGCTGAAAAGAACTCAGCTCTAAGACATAGTAATCATAATTCTCAGTGGCCACTTGCTTTGCAAAACTCTGGCCTACATTCCCTGCGAGGCCCACATGATAGCCCGCTTTCTTTAAAATATGATAGCAGAGCATCGTTGTGGTGGTTTTTCCATTGCTTCCCGTGATGCATATATGCTTCGCCTGAGAAAAATAACCTGCAAATTCTATTTCTGATATCACCTTGATGCCCTGGGCCCTAACAGCCTGCATGAGGGTTGTTTTTTCCGGAATACCTGGCGATTTAATAATGAGGTCTGCAGCCAAAATACGCTGCATTGTGTGTTGACCTGATTCAAATTCAATATGAGCTTGCTGAAGTTCTGCTTGGAATGACGGTTTGATCACTGACGCATCTGATACAAATACATCATACCCCTTCGCTTTGCCAAGAATGGCCGCGCCTACACCAGATTCTCCGGCACCAAGTATGACGAGCTTGCTTTGATTTTCAGACATTTTATCTCAATTTGAGCGTAACAATCGTGATGACAGCCAAAAGCACTGCAACAATCCAGAAGCGCGCTACAATTTTGGCCTCATGAATTCCTTTTTTCTGATAATGATGGTGCAGTGGTGCCATTAAGAAAATACGCCGGCCTTCGCCAAAGCGCTGTTTGGTATATTTGAACCAACCCACTTGCAGCATGACAGAAACATTTTCAATAAGAAAAATGCCACAAAGCACAGGTATGAGTAATTCCTTTCTGATTGCGATTGCAAAAACAGCGATGATGCCACCAAGCGCCAAACTTCCGGTATCACCCATGAATACTTGCGCAGGGAAAGCATTATACCATAAAAACCCGATACAAGCCCCCACAAATGCAGCAATAAAAATGACGAGCTCTTCTGCCTCCGGGATATACATCACATTGAGGTAATCGGCGAATTTGGCATGTGAACTAACGTAGGCCAAAACAGCCAATGCGATACCAATTATGGCAGAGGTTCCGGTAGCCAAACCATCGAGGCCATCGGTCATGTTGGCACCATTTGACACGGCGATTACGATGAATATGACAATAGGAATAAATAACAACCAACCGTATGATTTATCAATATCACCAATAAGCCAATTATAATTGAATTCGTTTCCTTTAAAAAATGGTATCGTGGTGGTCATGTCGTCTGTCTTAATCCACTTGTAATTTTCGCCTTCCGATTGAAAGTGTTCATGCGTCACATACGTTTCATCTGCCTGTAATTTGTAATCAGCATCGACGCGTTTATGTACAACTACATCATCCGAGAAATAGAGTATTGAGCCAACGATAAGCCCAACGCCAATTTGTCCAATGACCTTGAATGTACCTTTTAATCCTTCTTTATTCTTTTTGAAAACCTTGATGTAGTCATCAACAAAACCAATGACCCCCAACCAGATGGTGGCGACGAGCATCGTGATGACATAAATATTGTGCAACTTGGCAAACAAAAGCGTTGGCACCAAAATGGCCGCCAAAATGATGAGACCTCCCATCGTTGGTGTCCCGGATTTTTCAATCTGACCTGCCAAACCAAGGTCTCTGACGGTTTCGCCAATTTGTTGAGCACGCAATTTATTGATGATGCGTTTGCCGATAATGACCGACACAATCAAAGAAAAAATGAGTGCCAAAGCCGCTCTGAAAGAAATGTAATGAAACAGGCCTGCACCCGGTACATTGAGTTGATCTAGCCAAGAAAATAAGTAATAAAGCATGTTATTTATCGAGTTGGTTAAACAAAGTTTGAGTAATGGCCACATCATCGAAATCAGTTTTGACCCCATTGATTTCTTGATAAGTTTCATGGCCTTTGCCAGCTACTAAAATGATGTCGCCAGGTTGTGCCAACATAATAGCCATTTTGATGGCTTGTTGACGGTCAACGATTGAAAGCGCCGTTAATGCTGCCTCGGCATCAAGCCCCGCCTCCATATCGCGCAAAATTAGCAGCGGATCTTCAGAACGAGGGTTGTCAGAGGTAAGGATCAATTGATTGCTTTTGGTTGCTGCAATGGCCGCCATTTTAGGTCTTTTTTCCTTATCGCGATCTCCGCCACAACCAACTACGGTTATCACTTTTGTGGTCCCTTTCCTAAAGGCTGCAATTGTGGCAAGCACGTTTTCAAGCGCGTCAGGTGTGTGTGCGTAGTCTATGATAGCGGTAATACCTTTTGGGCTTTTTACATATTCAAAGCGTCCAGCCACATGCGTCAGCTGACTGATCACGCGCAAGACATCCATTGGGGCCTCGCCTAATCCGACAGCTAAACCATAGACAAGCAATAAATTAGACGCATTAAATGCGCCAACTAAACGTGTATGAACTTCTTGGCCATTGATCTGAAGGATGAGCCCACTTAGACTGTTTTCAATAATTTTTCCCTTGTAATCTGCCGGCGTGCGTAATGCGTAGGTGAGTTTTTGTGCTTTGGTGTTTTGCAACATCACCATTCCATTTCTATCATCTGCATTTACCAAAGCAAATGCAGATTGATCAAGTCCGTCGAAAAATGCTTTTTTAACTTTCAGGTATTCCGCGAAGGTGCGATGGTAATCAAGGTGGTCATGTGTGATGTTGGTAAAACCAGCTGCAGTAAAATGTAGGCCGCCAATGCGCTGCTGATCAATAGCATGAGAACTCACCTCCATAAAGCAATGCGTGCAACCTGCGTTCACCATTTGTCTAAGTAAGGCATTCAGACTAACTGGGTCTGGCGTGGTGTGGGTTGAAACGATAGCTTCTTGTTCTATTTTATTCACCACCGTTGATAACAAACCGGTTTTATAGCCCAACGCCGTAAAAAGTTCATGCAATAAAGTGGCTGTTGTTGTTTTGCCGTTGGTACCAGTAACCCCAACCAACTGGAGTTCTTTTGAAGGATTCCCAAAAAATGCACACGCCAATTGGGCAAGGGCCATACTTGTATTTTTGACTTCAAAAACACAAGCATCTGCTGCTAACTGTATCTTTTCTTGGGTAATAAAGGCCCTGCAACCTTGTGCATAAGCTTGTTCAACATACAAATGGCCATTGGCCTGTGAACCGACTATGCATACAAAAATGGTAGCTGCCTTGGCTTTTCTAGAATCAAATTCTATGGCAGCAATTGACTGGTCTGGCTCACCCTGGATGTGCTGACCGTTAATAGCTGACAATAGTTGATTCAATGACTGCATTTTAATTCAATTTAAGTTGGACAACTTGTCCTTTGACGATTTGACTACCTGGCTGAATAGATTGACTTGTGACACGACCCATACCGGTCATTCGCACTACTAAACCACGACTCTCTAAAATATAAACGGCGTCTTTGGCGGTCATGCCAAGTACGTTTGGAACCGCTTTTTGGCTGATCACTTTTCGAGAAACCTGAAGCCGCTGAGCAGCTGTATCTGCTTTGAGCCACTCTGCTTCGTTGTTCTGTTGGTAGCGCACATTGAGTTCTTTCATCACGTATTTCAAGTCGCGGGCAGCCCCACTTTTTACGGCAGGAATGTCCTGCGACAATGGTGCCCTAGGGTCATTGACAGCGCGGTGATATTGCAAAGCAGAAGCATAAACTTTATTGGCAATTTCAGCAAATACCGTCCCTGAAACCGCCGCACCGTAGTAGGCTTTTTTCGGTTTAGAAATTACTACAATACAAGAATAGAGTGGTTTTTTTGCAGGGAAGTACCCAACAAAGGAAGCTTGGTAACTCTTGCCATTTTCAGATCCGTAGCCACCGCCCGCGGCAGTAAGAACCGCTGTACCCGTTTTACCGGCAATGGTAAATAATGAGCTTTTGAGCGACTTTCCTGTTCCGCGAATCATGACTCCTTCCAGACAACTTTGCAAGATTTTTAGTGTGTGTGTAGAGCAAATTTGAGGATTGAGCACCACTGGCTTGAATGTTTTGATGACCTGACCATTGCGCTTGATTTTCTCCACAAATAGCGGTCTAACCAATTTACCATTATTAGCCACCGCATTATAAAAAGCCAATGTTTGCAAAGGCGTTTGTCTGACTTCATAGCCAACGGAAGTCCATGGGAGCGAAAGAATAGACCAAGTCTTTGAACCTGGAGTTGCAACATCCGGACGCGGCTCGCCCTCTAGATCAATACCCAATTTCTCAGTGAGGCCAAAACGCTTCAGTTGTGCAATGAATTCTTCTGGTTGATTGCGATAAACCCGGTGCATGAGTTGCAAAATGACATTCGAAGACTTTTCAAAAGCTTGTTGTATGGTGATGGTACCATAACCCATCCCATGATTGGAATCAGACATACTAGAGCCACCTACAGCATAACGACCAGTGGCATTGACCTTATCGGTAATTTTGAACTTTCCATCCTCTAACCCTGCCATTAAAGAGGCCAGTTTCATGGTTGAACCTGGCACTTCCAAGTACCCAATTGCATAATTGTAATTCTCTGTGTATTTTCCTTCCTCAATTTTTGTGAGGTTTGCTACCGCACGCACATAACCAGTTTTCACATCCATTAAGATGACACAACCGTGCTCTGCATTCATGAAGATCATTTGTTTTTCCAATTCAGAATGCGCTACTTCTTGAATTTCTTTATCTATGGTTGAAATGACGTCAGCCCCTTCAATGGCCTCTTTAATCACTTTACCCGTTTTTTTCCAGCCAGAAGAAATGCGTTGTTCCACTTCTTTGCCATCCTCCCCTTTTAAATATTCATAATAGGCACCTTCAATTCCTACACGAAACGGTTTGTTGTCGAGGATTTTATAATATCCAAGGGTTCTATTAAGCAAATTTCCATTCGGTTTTTTTCGTAAAATGGTCTCAACATTATCAATGATTCCACCTTTCATTTGACCCAATTCAAAAATTGGAAGTTTGCGCAAACGCTTGCGTTCATAATTGGTTACCTTCCTTCTGATCATGAGGTAACGCACCCCATTGGCACGCGCTCTTCGGATTCTTTCCTCGTAATATCTGGCAGAATTTTCGGGATATAGTTCATGTAATCCTTGTGAAAGCTCGCTTACCTGCGCATCAAATATTTTGTCTTCTACAACCGTCGGATCCATGTAGATGTCGTAGAAGGTTACACTTGTAATGAGCGGGATTTCGTTTCTATCTAAAATCTGACCCATACGCGGCACCCGATTGACAACCCTAGTTGGCAGCTGACCCTCCTTGGTTTCAAAAGCAACACCCGGGCCGTTGATTTGAAGATCGAGCGTAGAATAAAGTACCGCACCCATTACGAATACAAACCCGAAATAAATCAGGTAAGCGCGTCGGTATAGATGATTCTTACTTTTGCTCATTTTTCGGCTGTTTAATGCGGATAACCTTCGTGGCGTTTTTTGTTTCCTTCAGTTCTCTTGACTCAAGTCTTTCGGCCATTCTGTATCTGCGTGTCACTAATTCTAAGCGCGCCTTCGCTTCAATGTATTCCGCTGCATGCTGATCTAAGTTGCGCTGCGCATTATCGATGTCTTTATTGACTTGCTTTCCGTAATAGCCCTTGGAGATCAAGACAAGCAATAGTAGCATGATGAAAAAGATGTAATTGAGGTTATTCAGTACGAATTCTCGGGTCAAAAAATCACCGTTTAAAATCTGTGCAAATGCACTTGATTTACTCGACTTACTCGACTTTACTTGCTGTCCTTCTTGCTTAGCCATTGCGTCTTGCGATTCTAAGTTTAGCACTTCGCGCCCTTGAGTTTATGGCGCACTCTTGTTCGTCGGCAACGATCGGATGCCTGTTTACTTCCGTGAAAGGTTTATTGACATTGCCGAAGAAATCTTTATCAATTTCACCAGAAAAGCTGCCGCGTTTCATGAAATTTTTCACCAAACGATCTTCAAGAGAATGATAAGACATCACCACTAAATGTCCACCTGGTTTCAGAACATTTGCAGACTGCTCTAGAAAATCTTTTAGCACTTGTAATTCTTGATTGACCTCAATTCTGAAGGCCTGAAATACTTGCGCATAAAATTTATGATCTTTGAATTTGGGCGCAAAGCGCTCAAGCGCTTTCATCAAGCCAAAAGTGCTGTCTATTGGCGCGTGCTCGCGTTGACGCACCAATTGAGCGGCCAGCGCTCTGGAATTGCGCAACTCGCCGTATTCATATAATATAGCTGCTAATTTTGTTTCGTCGGCCGTTGCGATAAGCGCTGCAGCAGATTGCCCACCATTGCGATTCATACGCATGTCTAGCGGAGCATCCTCACGGATACTAAAACCGCGCTGCGCAGTGTCAAATTGATGAGAAGAAACACCTAAATCTGCCAAAATACCATCGACTTGCTTGATACCAAGCATGCGCAAATGATTTTGTAAAAAAGCGAAGTTGGCAGCAATGAAATTAAAATTGGGTGCTTCCCATAAATTTGCCAACGCATCAGGGTCTTGATCAAAGGCAATTAACCTACCTGAAGCATCAAGTTTCTTAAATATTTCGCGCGAATGGCCACCACCACCAAACGTGACATCCACATAAATGCCATTCGGTTGGATTTGCAATCCTTCCAAACAAGCGTTTAATAATACTGGTACGTGATACGATTCGTTAATTGTCATTGTCTAAGTCACCCATTACTTCATCCGCTAAGTCAGCGAAATCTGCCATGTTTCCTTCGATCATTTCGAAGTATCTAGACTTATCCCAAATTTCAATGCGGTCGTTGTAAGCAATTAACATTACTTCAGCAACCAAGCCAACGCGCTCCATTAAAGCAGTAGGCACCAGGATCCTGCCAGCGTTGTCTAAAGAGACCTGCTTTGCACCTTGATGAAACAACCTGTAAAACATGCGGTTTTTTGGCTTAAACAAATTCATTTTCGAAAGCTTTTCGCTGATGCGTTCCCAGTCCGGTAACGGAAAAAGCGTAAGGCAATCTTCAAATCCTTTATTTAACATGAAATCTCGCTGGGATACCGCAGGCAATTGTTTGCGCAAGCCAGACGGGAAGAGGAAGCGCCCCTTCTCGTCTAATTTCACTTCAAATTCACCTACTAGTCCTGCCATAGCGTTATAATGGGTAAAATTAGTGGATTCCTACCACTTTTTACCACAGACAATTTCATTTGTTGATAACTTCTAACGTATAGAAGATATAAAGGTTACATATTAACAATTATTAACATCCTTTTTTCCTTGTTTTACAAGGGCTTAATGCATTATAGTGGGATTTAGTGGGAGTTTTTTCAACATTTTGTTAATATCCGATTTTTAAACAAGTAATTTTTCGATTGATAAACCATGTTCGTTCCTTGAATTCATTACCTTTGCCGCATGTCAAAAAGCCGTTTGAGCTACCTCTTTATCCCTGTTCTTGCCTTAATCTGGGGGAGCTCGTTTATCCTGATGAAATTCGGTATGTTCGATGCTAGTGGGAAAGCCATTTTTAGTGCTGCTCAAGTAGCGAGTATTCGAATTCTATTAGCAGGCCTGGTTTTTCTTCCTTTGTTCCCCAAATTATTCAAAAAGCTAAGTCATAAAAAAGACTTATTATTCTTTTGTATTACTGGTCTTGGTGGCAACCTCATTCCTGCCTTTCTCTTTACTTACGCCGAAAAAAGTCTTGACTCCGGCATTGCAGGCATCATGAATAGCTTCACCCCTGTTTTTACATTAATCATTGGTTTTTTCATTTTTCGGGCTAAAATCGTTTTTCAACAAGTAATTGGGACGCTCATTGGTTTTTTCGGAATAACCTGGTTGCTTTTAGCTGGACAAGCTTCAAAATCCGAAGCGCAACTTATGCCTGCACTTGCAATAATTATAGCTACTATTCTTTACGGACTCAGCCTAAATACCATTAAACACAAATTGCAGCATTACAAACCACTTGAAGTGGCCACCGGAGGTTTTTCAATGGCATTTGTGCCTGCATTGGTTTGCTTTTTTGTTTTCGACACACCAAGTGTAATGAACTACCATCCAAAAGCACTACAAGGCCTGCTTGCCATTGGTACCTTAGGACTAATAGGGACTGCATTTGCCGTCGTGCTCTTCAATAAAATCATTGCGCAAACAAGTGCACTTGCCGCCAGTTCGGTTACTTACTTTATCCCTATTGTCGCTGTATTTCTAGGACTTGCCTTTGGCGAAACCTTGGTTTGGCAGCAATTCGTTGCCATGTTTGTCATTATATTTGGCGTGCTCTTGATCAATTTTGCGAAGACCAAGGCAACAAATTGAAGCATACTCCGTAAGAAAGTTTGTTATTTTTTTTGGCAGTCGCACTGAAAACACTATCTTTGCACACCAATTTTGGAATATT
>CAYPVA010000058.1:0-10211 GCA_964414045.1 uncultured Lishizhenia sp.
ATTTAAATGCCGAAGGAATGGCTTCTTTGTGGGTGTTTACCCTCGCCTATCTTGTTATTTCTGTTGGTGAGCTATTTTTATCGCCAATTGGACTCTCGCTAATGACCAAATTGTCTCCTAAACACTTGTGGGGCATCATGATGGGTATGTGGTTTTTGGCCTCCGCCTATGGTCAGTATTTTGCGGGTATTCTTGGCGCAGGCATGGCAAATCCTGACGAACATGCCAGTCTGGCAACAAGACTAGACGGCTATACGCAGGGTTATCTGCAGCTAGCCATTTACGCATTTATCACCGGAGGAGTTGTAATAGTAGCATCGCGCTGGCTCAAAGGCCTCATGGAAGCTGAATCGGGACCAGACGCCTAACCCAAACGTTTCTGCATCAAACTTGCTACCTTCTGATAGAAGTGTTGCGGTTGAAATGTACGCCATTCAAGTTCATCTAACTCACCGCCCATTGCAAAATAGTGATCGAGGTGGATGCGTTGAAATTCTTTGCTGACATGTTCATGGAAATTCACCATGGCCACCCAACCGTCTTCGATGTCGTCAAACCACTCCTCGTAGTAGCAGTCATCGGAGAAATGAAAATTCAAGACATTTTCCCCAATTAAAATAAACTGATTGATTTCGAGATTGATGAGCAGATCAATGACTTCGCGCTTGAGCACCATGATGTCATTTTCAATGGCATCGTTCCATTCGCCAATGAATTCAAGTATGGCATATTTTTCTTCGTAATCGACAAAAAGGATCTTTAGAAAAAGTGTTTGCGAACCAAATTCGTCCCACTGCGGATGGATGTAAAAATTATAAACCGTATTGCTAAATGCAAATTCGCTGTATTCTCGGCCGTAAAAAGGTGAAGAAGGGTCTTCGGAAGCGATATAATAACCGCGCCAATTATAGAAAGGCTCAACGAAATGCATGCTGCAAAATTACGAGGATTCTTGTAACTTTGGACCGTGGGAAAAGATAAGTTAAAACGATTTGCAGCAATTAAAACGTTCGCAAATGTACACGAGCCCGTCATGGGAGAGCCATTTGCTATAAAAGGAAAATGGAGACAAGAAGTTTTTGGCAATAACAATCCGATCATCTTAGAATTAGGCTGTGGCAAAGGCGAATACGCCGTTGGCATGGGCCAGCATTATCCCGATCAAAATTTCATTGGCGTAGACCTCAAAGGAAATCGGATTTATATTGGTGCTAAGGAAGCCCTTGAATTAGAACTCAAGAATGTGGCTTTTCTAAGAACGCGCATCGACTTCATTTTAGCTTACTTTGAACCAGGTGAAATCGATGAAATTTGGCTTACCTTTTCGGATCCTCAACCTAAAAAAGCCAGAAAACGCCTCTCCTCTCCTATTTTTACGGCGCGCTACAAACAAATATTAAAGCCGGACGGCATCATCCATATGAAAACCGATTCCGATGTACTGTTTGATTACACCCTTGAGCAAATAGAAGAACACGGCCATGAAATGCTCGCTTGCTACCCTGATCTTTACGCAAATTTGCCCGAAGACCTCGATCAACAAACCAAAGAAATTTTTCATATCAAGACCTACTATGAAGAATTCTTCAGTAAGCGCGGTCATATCATTAAATACTGTAAGTTTAAGCTCGCTTAGAATATAAATTACTTTCGAATGAGCGTATAGTTGGCATAGTGGGTGTCAATCCCAATCTTTTTGAGCCAATCTTTGAGGATATTTTTGAATCTTTTTTTGTGCCGTGTGATATCAGTTTCAAAGTGCCAATTTCTTTTGGCAATTCGGGCTTGTACGCACTGCGGGTGTGTGCCTTCAAAACGTGCCAACTGATGGATATGATCTTCGTAATCAAAGTGTTCAGCTACCTTGATGTTTTTATCTAGCCAAGCGTCGTCATGCCAAAGTTTATGGAAGTTTTCTTGTTTGCGTTGCATGGCCCTCGGGTCTTTGACCCAACCGTAATGAAAAACGCGCGCATGTGCTGGCGCCACGTTTAATTTTTGATCTGGTGATTTTCGAAAACCTTGTGCATCTCGGTAGGAATAAATACCTCTTCCTGGCTTGATAATGCGAATTTCTTTTTTGTACCAATTATTGGAGATCCCTACATAATCATAGGAGCCGTAAAAATGCAAATAATCGAATAGCAGGCCGTCTACGGCTGTATCGTGTTGATATTTTTGCATGGCCGCAAGAATAGCCGGGTGATCCGCTTCATGGATAACTTCATCACCTTGAATATAAAAAGCCCAATCGGCATCGGGGCTTATGGCTGCCATAGCTTTGTCGGTTTCGACTGCCAGAACGGCGCCGTTGGCACGCAGCGTATCGTCCCAGGTGGTTTCGATGACCTTGACTTTAGGGTCAATACCTTGAATGAGGGCCAGCGTTTGATCTTCGGAATTACCTACAGCCACGAGTATTTCGTCACAGAGTGGCAAAATAGATTGAATGGCCTCAACGATAGGGTAGTCAAGGGTGATGGCATTTCTAATAAAAGTAAAACCGCTGACTTTCAAGCTTATTTGTCTAGCACCTTAGGAATTCTGAAATAATCGGAATCTTTTTTAGGGGCATTATGTAAAGCCTCTTCATGGCTAATACTCTGAACAGCAACATCTTCTCTGAGTCGATTGACTTCTTCGGACATAAAGATAAGCGGCTCAACACCTGTTGTATCGAGCTCACTGAGTTTGTCTACAAAAGCGATCATGCGCTGCATGTCTTGACGAATGGCTTGCTTTTCAGGACCCTCGAAAGAAAGGCGAGATAAATGGGCAATGTGATCGATAAGTGCTTCTGTTACTTCCATAAGGCAAAATTACATTTTTTTCATGAGTTCAGGATGAGCGGCTGCAATTGGTGCCGAGATGAGCTGGTAGCAATATTCACTCAATTCATTGACGCTGAGATCAGCTATACTTTCAGGTGAAATAAATGGATGGATATAAACCTCAACCACACCTGGATGAGCAGGACCTAAAATGATGGTTGGATCTGAGAATAAATGGAAGTTTTGTGTGAAAGTGAGCGGAACAATGGGAATGTTTAAGTCTTTGGCTAAACGAAATGCGCCATTCTTGAATGGAATCATTTGAGGTATATTTTCTTCGGGGATCGTACCTTCGGGGAAAATAACAATAGACCAACCGTTTTCAACTGCTTTTTTAGCTTGTACAAATGCTTGCCCCGCTTTGGACTTGTCTTTGCGGTAAACAGGGATGTTTAAGGCCTTAAAATAAGTTCTGACAATTGGGTAACGCAAGATTTCTGCTTTACCTAAAAATGCAAATGGGTGCTGTGGCAAGATGGAATGCAACAGAAAAATATCGAGGTAAGAGCTGTGGTTTGAGATGATGATATATGGTGCATTGGGAAGCGGTGACTTTAGCTTGTAGCGCACAGGGTAAAAACAAAAAATGCGCATCATCCAGCTCCAGACGATAAAAATTTGAAAGCCGTGTTTGCGCCATGAAGCTTTGAGTTGGAGCGTCCAAAACAGCGGGTAAAACAAAATGGCGAAGACAAAAAAGACGAAAGCGATATAGAGCTTCCAGATCAAGCCAAAAATACCTTTGATTTGCTGCATAGTTCAAAGGTAAGAAATACCCACAAGCTTTGGCAGTAAATAAACGGGGCAAAATCACTAATTTTGAACAAATTTTTAGTGAATGGCACGCATACTCACAGGTATTCAAAGTACAGGGACTCCACATTTAGGCAATATTCTTGGCGCAATCTTGCCAGCCATTCAATTGGCACAAGCTCCTGGTAATGAATCTTTTTTATTTATCGCAGACATGCATTCCTTGACACAAATCAAGGATGCTCAGACCCTGCGACAAAATACCTATGCTACTGCCGCTACTTGGTTGGCCTTTGGCCTTGATCCTCAAACAACTGTATTTTACAGGCAGTCTGATGTTCCAGAAGTGACCGAATTGACATGGTACTTGCTTTGCCAATATCCCTACCAACGCCTCACGCTTGCCCATTCATTTAAAGACAAAGCCGACCGCCTTGATGACGTCAATGGAGGTTTGTTCACCTACCCCATTTTGATGGCAGCTGATATTCTGTTGTACGATGCCGAAATTGTTCCGGTTGGAAAAGACCAAAAACAACACATTGAAATGGCCCGTGATGTAGCCAATCGTTTCAATATTGCTTTTGGCGAAACATTTGTTTTACCGGAAGAACAAATCCAAGAAGCAACCATGCTCATCCCGGGTACTGACGGCGAAAAGATGAGCAAGTCTCGTCACAACTACATTGATATTTTCTTGCCAGAGAAACAACTCCGCAAGCAAATCATGTCAATAGTCTCTGATAGCACGCCTCTTGAAGAACCTAAAAACCCGGATACTTGCCACACTTTTGCACTTTATCGATTGCTCGCAAATCAAGACCAAATTACCCAAATGCGGGCCAATTATCTTGGTGGCAACTATGGCTACGGGCATGCCAAGCAAGCACTTTTTGAATTGATCCTTGAAAAATTTAGTGCACAACGTGCGCGCTTTGAACACCTGATGGCCCATCCAGCAGAAATTGATGCGGCACTTCAAATCGGTGCACAAAAGGCACGTGTGGTAGCTCAAGAAGTACTGCAACGCACGCGTAAAAAAGTCGGATACTAAAACAAATTAAGGCTTTGGATCTTCTATTGCCTTATGTGTAAAAGAAAGACCCAACTTGAACCAACGACCAGGCATTTGTACAAAACCAGCCTCTATATATTGCGTATTGGTGAGGTTATTGGCCTCGGCAAAAATTGTCAGGTTTCGATGAATTGGAAGTAAAATTTTAGCATCCAACACCTGATATAAAGGCTGCTCAATGCGTTGAACCAGGCGATAGGCCAGATTTAACTGTACTTTCTCGCTTAAATCAAACAAGGCCTGACCATTGAGCTGATGACGCATGCTGGTGATGGCATACCGAGATTCTTGCTCGCTTGTGAAATTGTGCTTGGCCGAAATGTAGGTGTAATTCAAATGAAATTTGTTCGGGCCCCAAGTACCACTTTTTTTGATATTGAAAGTCATGCTGGTTTCCAATCCGCTAAATGCTACGCTGGCAATATTCACAGGCATCCAAGGATTTGGGTTTGGATTAATAACAGAAGCCGCCCTTACCCAGTCAATCATGTTGGTATGCTGACGATAAAACAAAGCAGCGTTGGCCTGAAAATAATACCATTTGCTGTTGTACTGATTGGCAGTCGAACGCCACCCAAGTTCAGCCGCATGTGAATATTCCGGGAGCAAATTTGGATTGCCCACATTAGAAGGATCTGAATAGTACATTTCTGTCCAGCTCGGAACACGGTTGCCACGGCTATAGTTTACAAAAAGAAACTGATTGTGTGCTATTGATTTTCCAAACTGAACACTAGGCATCAGTTGAATATTTTGCCAATTATAAGAAAAGACCAAAAGCCCCGCCGCGTAATTTAAATTACCTAGATAACCCTTCGTTTGCAAAAATGCACTTTGGTATTGGCGCTCGCGTTGACCCAAATTACTGCTATTGAGGATTTCAAAGCGCTGTTCGACACCTAATTGAAGCTGCTGACGACGCAAAGAAACGTCGAGTTGAGACTCATAACTCAATACATTGGAGACGTGTGTATTGGTGTAAAAAGCCGGGTCATTTCGTTTCAATCTGAATTCATCTGCATGGCTGCGCAGCAACACTTGTTGTTTGAAGTAAAACCATGTTGAACCCTGCTCTCTGGTCTTGTACCAATGAAGGTTATGTTTTAAACCAGCCATAGCCATAGTGGTACGCTCCCATTGATCAGGGAACTTATTGGTGTAAAATCCATTGGCACCAAAATTTCGGTCGGTATAGGCTGCTATATAAGCAAGTCGGTGGCGTTGATTTAAACCTAACGCATGTGTACCCGTGTAAAAAAGTTGGTGGTTTTTGAAATCGGAATTATGCCAATGGCCCTCGGATTGATCTCTTGCAACAGCAAGCATTTGTTGGTACTTTTTGATCTTCATACGCACCAATGCTTGGGCACCAAAACTATTGAAGCTGCCACCATAAGCACTTGTTTTGACCTCAAAGGCATCTTGCGTATAAGCACCGATGTGAACAGCCCCAGTTAAGGCACTTTGTCCAAATTGCAATACTGTTGGGCTTTTGAACACTTGTATTTCAGAGACAGCAATAAGCGGAATGGGCAAATTTGCGGCATGGTGGCCGGTTTGTGGATCGGTCATTTTAAAACCATTCACAACAATTAAACTCTGCTCAAAATTGCCGCCACGAATCCCGATATCGGCTTGTGTACCGCTCAAACCACGCTGACGCACATCTACTCCTGCTGAAAAAGACAAAGCATCAGCCACGCTTCTAGCCGGTAGCAATTGTAGATTTTCCGGAGTCAATTTTTCGATGCTTTGCATGCGGGAAGCATAGTTTGCACCATTGCGACCAGCTATGAGCTCGATTTGATGTACGGTCATGACCCTTGAAGGAATTTTAGCCAATACAGAATCCACAGATATTCTTGCAGGATCTTGGGCAAAAAATGATGTAGAAAACAAGAGGGTAAAAAAGGCAAGAACGACTTTCTTTACGAGCAATTTATTAACTTGTACTTTCATGATTGAAGGATGAATTATGGGTGTATATTCCATAAAAAAACCTGCAAAAGTACACATTCTATAAGGATCAGCGCTTGGAAATCTTGTTGCCTGTTATTTGACGTTGAAGCGTGCATTTGTGACGCCCTACCTCAAATCCTCTTTTCGCGCTGTGCTTGGTGGCTCTGCCCTGGACCCGCGCACGCCACATGCGCCATGAACTTGGCTTCATTTCTTTGCGCATCAAGGCAATGACTTCCGCTTCTTTGAGACCAAATTGCAATAAAATGGCGTCGAACGGCGTGCGGTCTTCCCAGGCCATTTCAATGATGCGGTCGATGTCTTGCTCGGAAAGCTGCTGCTGATTCATACCCTTCCAAAACAACCATACGCTTTTTTTGTTTTAGGCATATGAAAGGAGTCAAAAAGCAAGATCTGCCAACAAAAATTTGTTTGACCTGCGCACGCCCTTTCACATGGCGAAAAAAATGGGAGAAAAATTGGGAAGAGGTTAAATATTGCTCTGACAGGTGCCGCAATCAGCGCAAGAAATAACCGAGTTCTTGTGGCGTTGGTAAGTGATCTTGGTAAGTAAATTCCAAAACATGATGACCTGGCAAAAGCGTCTGAAAGTTTTGTTTAAAATGTAAATCCTGCACTTTAGAAAAGACCCAAAAATCTACCAATGGTACTTGGTTGTCAACCACAAGCACCGCTTTTTTGGCTGTTGTGTCTTGTGCATTTATTTGAAAAGTGACTTGTGCTTCCAAAGCTTTTCTTTTTTCAATGAAAGTAAACAAGCGCTCGTATTGGTCATCTAAAATCACCTTTACAAAACCCGAATAGGTTGGGTTGATAAAAGTCAAAACTTGGGTTTGGTACTGTTGCAATGGATAGGTTCGGCGTTCTTTATTTATTTGTATCCCTTGCTCATTATAAAACTGAACCTCGACAGTCACTAGTGTATCTTCAGGAAGATCACTGAGTAAAACTAAATAATGGTTATCTTCTTTGATGAGCTCTGAAACAGCAATAGGACGGTAATCTTCTTTCACCGCGTAATGTAGTGCCTTCCAGTTGTTATGATCATCGAGACTCGACCAAGTAGGCGCAGGCCAGCAGTCATTGAGTTGCCAATAAATTGTACCCATACAACGCGGCGCATCTGCTCTGTGGCCAGCAATGGCAATACTTACCGCTTTACACTGCGTGAGCTGAGCATAATAGATAAAGGTTTCAAAATCTGTAGCTTTCCCAAAATAGATTTTGGCATGTTTTTCAATCATGCCATTGCCCACATAAGACTTCTGATGCGCTTTCATCACTGCTGAGTGTAAACTTTGATCCTTTTTTATTGCAAATCGATCAATGGTACTCATTTGTGGAAAACTCTGAAAACCGTATTCAGCATTGAAACGACCAATTTTGTTGGCAAAATCATGCAAAGGATCTTTTCCGTGCCAAACTCCCCAATAGTGCATGGTACCGTGATTGAAATAGTCATCTTTGCCCCAATTACTGAGCGGAGAAGTATGGACGTAAGGGATATTTGTATAAGTGCTAATTTGTTGCGGAATGAATGCTTGGAATAAGGTTTTATAGGCCCTTTCAATAGTTTGTTGCTGCACTTCATTCAACTGATATTGCAATTGAAAGCCCCAATTTTTCCAGGCGACATCGACTTCATTATTCCCGTTGAAATATACCAAAGACGGATGAGCTGCTAAGCGAGGTATTTGCTGCTCAAGTTCTGGCCGAACTTCAGCTAGAAAAAGGGAGTCAGCCGGATACATCGCACACGCAAACATAAAATCATGCCATACCATAATACCCGCGCTGTCACAGGCTTTTAAGAACACCTCAGGAGCATACATACCGCCACCCCAAACCCGAACCATATTGAAATGTGCCGCCTGCATTTGCGGTACCAATGCCAAATAAGCGCTATCCAAGGCCGCACCAGCAAAAATTCCGGGAGGAATGACATTGGCGCCTTTGGCAAAAATGCGGCGACCATTGATTTGAAACGCAAAAGAAGTGCCGTATTGATCTTGTTCTTGAATGAGTTTTGTTTCCCTAATTCCGAAAGTAAAAGGATATTGGTATACCAAATTACCAGACTTATTGTAAAAGCACAACGTATCCTGATACAGGTATTGTTCTCCTTGCCCAGCAGGCCACCAAAGCCGCGCTTGCTCAATCTCTTGTGTATGCTGTAAATCAAAGTTGTAAAAAGGAGTCGATGTTTTGGAATCTATGAGAGAGGATGAAGAGGATGAAGAGGATGAAGAGGATGAAGAGGATGAAGAGGATGAAGAGGATAAAGAGGATGAAGATCTTGCTGATCCGGAAATCGGGAACTTTCCAAAATACTGACTTTCACAAACCAATATACTATCCTGCGCATTAAATTTTGCTTTTAACTCAATGTTGGCGCTACCGTCTTGCATGAGCGCAAGCGTATTAACCAGCAAATAGTCCATACTAAGTGGCGCTTTCACGGAAATGGTAATTGGATACGCAAATCCGATCGTATTGATGCGAGGAGCCCAATCCCAACCAAAATGATACTGTGGTTTTCTGGTATAGGGCGCAACTTTAAGTGCGCCAACATCATTCGGAGCTGGGAAAGAAAAACCGTTCCTTTTTGCCGTTTCCTGATGCTGACTCACTGGAGATTCAATCCTGATTTCCAATTGATTATACCCGCAAATCAATGATGCTACTTCAATTTCTAAACGGTAATGCACAAAGAAATTAACCGTTTTAGCCAACAGTTTTCCGTTTAGATAGATTTGTGCATAGGTATCTAAATTGGGGATGTCAAGGACCAATGTCTTGGCATTGAAGAATTTTTCTTCGAGAAAAAACTGGGATCTAAAGACCCAATGTTCTTGTTCTATCCATTGGTATTGGGCTTCGTTTTCACCGTAAAACGGATCCGGAAGTTCTCCGCTGTGCCAAAGAAATTCTTGAACCGTTCCGGCCTGACCAAACTTTAACCATTGTTTTTTTACCGGATGGTAAAGCTCCCAATCTAACGTTACTTGAGCTGCAACCGGGCTCAGGCATAAAATAAACAATAGTAAAAAGTGTGTGGCTCGCATGTTACCAATTGCGGTCAAACGGTGCGTCGATCAGCTCATTTTTCTGCGCATCATGTTTGGCAAAATTGAAACCAGCATAAATAGAATAAGCTCCGTAATTGCCGTCTTTGTCTATGGCCAAAAAACCACATTGCAAACCAGTTAAGTCCTGATGCTTGCGGATAATGCGCATGCACGCTTCCTTACACGCTTCTTGCGGTGAAAAACCATGGCGCATTAATTCAACAACGGTATGACTACCCGCAATGCGGATAATGGCTTCTCCTAGCCCTGTTGCGGTGGCAGCGCCAACTTCTTGGTCCACAAACAGCCCAGCGCCAATAATTGGTGAATCCCCTACTCTTCCATGCATTTTGTATGCCCATCCACTGGTTGTACATGCACCGGCAAGCTGTCCGCTGGCATCCATGGCAATCATGCCAATGGTGTCATGGTTTTCATGATTGATTTCAGGTTTCTTGAAGAGGTCTTTGTTTTCTTTGCGCCATTGCTCGTAGTCTTTTTTGA
>CAYPVA010000059.1:0-10142 GCA_964414045.1 uncultured Lishizhenia sp.
GACTTTCTTCGTGGCAAATGACTTCGCCTCCAGGTTGCACATGCACATTGATGGCGATCTGATTGGTTTGTGTTCCGGAGCTGCAGAATAGGGCTGCCTCTTTGCCAAAAAGCTTGGCGGCCGTTTGCTCAAGTTCAGTTACGGTTGGATCTTCCATAAAAACGTCATCGCCAACCGGTGCCTCGAGCATAAAAGCGCGCATTGCTGGACTTGGAACCGTTACGGTATCGCTGCGTAAATCAATCATTTGTTTATTTTTAGCAAAAATAACATTAGACATGGAATTAGCTCAATGGTATTTGTTACCAATTGCAGCCTTTTTAGGTGCTTTGGCTACTTTTTTCACTGGTTTCGGCCTCAATACAATTTTAGTCCCTGTTTTCCTCTGGTATGTTGAACCAACACTTGCAGTCTTTTTTGCTGGATTGATACATCTAGCAAACAATATATTGAAAGTAGCACTTACCGCTAAAAGAATAGATTGGGGGCTTTTTAAAAGTTTTGGCCTGCCCGCATTAATTGGTGCGGCAATCGGTGCTTTTTTACTGGTTCAGATAGGAGAAGGCTACGGTGGCGTTCTAAAACCTATTTTTGGTATTTTATTTATGTTTTTTGCCGTTCTAGAGTTCTTCAATTGGCGTTTTTCAAAGATTTCAAAACAGCAGCTAAATCTTGGTGGATTTTTAAGTGGATTTTTTGGTGGTTTCTCAGGTCATCAGGGTGCGTTAAGGGCTTTATTTCTGTCGCAATTGAAGTTGGATAGGCTGCTTTTTGTAGCAACTACTGCAATCATTTCTTTATTTGTTGACCTCACGCGAATAGGTTTTTATATCCAAAACCCACATATATGGACCACCGTTCAATGGGATTTAATGGGCTTGACTATTTTCGCGGCGTTTTTAGGTACCTTGGTTGGCCGCTACTTACTGCCGCAAATCAAAAATCAATTCTTTGATTTGTTATTTGGATTAGCCTTATTTTCCTTGGGGCTTTCGATGTTATTGGGTTGGGCTTGAGGAAATAATTGTTTCTTTACACCGTATTCGTCAATTACGAATTCTTCGATTTTCTCTCCTTTACTTGAATAAGTGCAGCTATAATTGAGCTTGCCATCCGTGTAAAATGATTCGTGCTTGCCTACAGGGATATCGGCAGTATAATTTTCAGCGCTCATTACTTGGCCACGTTCATCAAATGTTTTGAATTCCCCATTTTTTTTACCGTCTCTCCAATTTTCGATGCGCGCGGTTTTACCACTATCAAAATAGTAGGTCCAAACGCCGTTTTTTTTGCCGTTTTTGTAGTTCAAGTGACTTTCCTTGCCCCCGTTAGAGGTGTAGGTTGTCATCGGGCCATCGAGTAAACCACTGTTGTAATGTGTTACTTTTCTCAACTTGCCATTGCTTTGATAGCTGCGTTGTTCGCCGTGTAATTTACCATTTGCATAATTTTTTAACATGAGGGTGTCTTGCCGCTCGTTGCGATTGAATTGGATAGATGGCCCGTCTAAAACCCCATTTTTGTACCAGATTTCGAATTGCTTCCACTGGGTAGAATCATAATAGATAATGGTGGCGCCATTTTGCAAACCCACGTGAAATTCTTGAATGGCTTGGATGCAGCCAGTTCGGTAATACGATGTATCGCGACCTTCGCGCTTGCCATTTTCAAAATACAGCTTTTCTTCTACTATGAAATTTGAATAGCAACTCGTGCAAGTACCAGAATAAGGCGTTGCGTAATCTTTGCGCAATAAATAAATATTGCGCGCATCATCAAAAGCAACTTTTTGCTGACAATTATTGATGTTATTAGCAGGGCAGGCAACACGAGTTGATTTGCAGGCCTCGGGTATTTGGGCAACGCAAAATACATTGGTCAATAAGCAGATGACCAGTATTATTTTAAAATGCGGCATGGCTTTCCAATTATTTTTGTTCGAGTTGCAGAAGCGCTGCTTTCATGCGTTCTGGAATTTCAATAGTTTGCTGAATCTTGCTGTTGAAACCAACCAGTGTGCTGCTACCGGTGGTACATAATTTCTCTTTAACGTACAGTTCATAGGCAAGTGTAAAACTTTTGTTGCCAATGTGTTTGAGAAACAATTTGATTTCGGGTTGGTCATTTAGAAATACAGGCTGAATGTATTCTACCTCATTTTTTACCAATACTACTCCTGCTTCTAGCCAATTCCAATCTGGTCCAACCATATGATTGAAGTAATGAATGCGCGCCATCTCAAAGTAAACCAAGTAGATGGAATTATTGACATGTCCGAGAATATCGATATCGGTAAGTCTGACTTGTATTTTAGCTGGAGAGATCATTTGTCGAGTTTCTGGTAAGTAGAGTTATTGGAAATAAATTCTGGAACTAATTTTTTCATGAGTGTGACACAAGCCTCATTTTGCTGTTTTTCAGCAATTGTTAAGAGCTCATGAATGCCATCCTGTTGTTCCATAGTGGTTTGCCTAGTTTTGGCGATGAGAATTTTTGGGTGATGCGTAGCAAGCGTGTTTTCGCTAGAGGCCAACACTTCTTCATAGAGCTTCTCACCAGGCCTGAGCCCAGTTATTTGAATGTCGATGTCTTTATAGGGTTGTTTTCCTGTTAACAAGATCATCTTTTTCGCCAAGTCAATAATTTTTACTGCCTGACCCATTTCAAAAACAAAAATTTCGCCGCCATTTCCCATTGCTGCGGCTTCTAGTACTAACTGACATGCTTCCGGAATGGTCATAAAGAAGCGTGTGATCCGCTCGTCTGTAACGGTGATAGGCCCTCCGGCAGCAATTTGTTTTTCAAAGGTTGGAATCACGGAGCCGTTCGAACCAAGTACGTTGCCAAAACGCGTGGTGATATACGCAGTTTGTTGCTTTTCATTGAGTAAATCCACGACCATTTCAGCAATTCGCTTAGATGCACCCATCACGTTTGTTGGATTAACGGCCTTGTCTGTGGACACCATCACAAACTTTTTGACTTCAAATTGCGCAGCAAGACGGGCAATAAGGAAAGTGCCACCGATATTATTGCGAACAGCCTCAGCAGGGTTATCTTCCATTAGTGGTACATGCTTGTATGCTGCGGCATGAAAAACAACCTCAGGCTTGAATAACTCAAAAAGCTTATGCATGCGTTTTTCATCGCAGATGTCGCCAATAACCAACTCGAATTGTAAGGATGGAAATTGTTGTTTGAGCTCTTGTTCGAGTTCAAATAAAGGCGATTCAGCTTGGTCTAGCAGCACAAGTTTTTGAGGAAAGAGCGCAGCAATACTTTTAGCTAAGCCACTGCCAATGCTTCCGGCTGCTCCGGTAACCAAAATAACTCGATTGTTGATGAGTTCGGAAACTTTAGGGTTATTCAATTCAATCACCTCTCGCCCGAGTAAGTCATTGATATTAATTTTGGTAAATTGTCTCACTTGAAAAGTGCCGTTCGTCCAAGATTTTGCTTCCGGAACACGCTGTATTTGAATCCCTAAATCAAAAGCGGTCTCGGCAATTTGCTGCAAACGTGCCGCCGATAAATTTTGTACAGCGATAATAAGCGTGTGGAGATTGAATTTTTGTTTGAGCAGCGCTAGATCTTCTAGCTGATAAACTCTTGCACCTTCAATGCGCTTGCTTTTTAAATTAGGATTGTCGTCGATAAAGCCCAGAACGTTTTGTAAAGAAGCGGTGTCTTTTTCTATGATTCGTTTGGTTAAAAGCCCCGATACACCTGCGCCAAAAATAACCAACGGCACCTCGGTACCTTTTTCTTTGATGTATTCCAAATAAAGCAGTTTGACAAGTAAGCGACCTGAAATAACGAATGCTGTACTGAAAATGAATTCCATGATCAGGACAGAATTTGGAAAGAGGTAATAGTGATCAAACCAATAAAAGCGCACCATCCCACCTAAGATGAAAATCGAGGAACTTATAATTTCTGCGAAAAGGATGCGCTTGAAATCATCAGTAGAAGAGTAGCGTACGAGTCCTTGATGGATCTGGAAAAATCCAAATACAAGCACCTTGACAAGAATGAAAAACCATAAACTTTTGGCAAGGATGGTCCATTCCGTTTGGATCAAAGAAAAATCCGCTTTGAGGTCAAAGCGGATTAGGTAGGCAAAAAATAGGGCAAATAGATGGATGAGAACATCAAGTACTATAATGACCCATCTTGGTGTATTTTTCTTTAATTGAAGCACACGCAAAGATAGCAAATTACTACTTCTCGCGAACGAGGTGCACTAGCCCTTGTTTTTCAATTTCTTGATTGGCGTTGGTAGTTGTTTTAGCGATGTAAAAATAGACACCTTCTTCGAGTGGGTCTCCGTTTTCATCCGTACCATCCCACTGGAACGCTGGATTTGTAAATGTTCTGATGGTATTTCCCCAACGATTGACAATAATACATTCATAGGAAGCTAGCCCCCCGTAAAATAACATTTGGAAATAATCGTTGCTTCCGTCACCGTTTGGTGTAAAGACATTCGGAAATTCGATGTCACAGAAGTAGAAATCTACAAATGCTGTGTCAATACTAACACCACACATGTTTGTGGTTGATACAACATAAGAACCGGTGGTGGTAACCTGAATCGTAGCATTTGTTGCGCCAGTATTCCAATTGTAGGTGACATTTTGTGGTTGCACAATCGCCGCAAGTGTGGCGGTTTCTCCAATACAAAGGGTGGTGTCATTGATAGCCGTGTATGGGTCAGCAACAAAGGTTAGGCTAAATGTTTGGTTGAAACCACAAATGCTATCTTGCATATTGATCAGGTATACACCTGCAGTGTCAGCAGTAATCAATGGATTTTGAGCGCTGTCATTGCTAAAAGCAATGAGATCAGAATTCGAACTCCAATTAGATCCTGTATAAGAGACAACGCCAAAAACTTGTAGCGTAAGGTTACATAAAACGGTATCGAGCATCGGTGAAACAGGTGCGGGTATACTATCGACAACAATCTGAGTACTGTCAGCACAACCGATTTGGTCAATAACTGTAACCCAATAGCTACCTGAATTTAAGTTTGGAAAACTACCGTTACTGCTTGTTCCGACAAGAACAGGTCCTTGATGCACTACAAAAATATAGGGGCTAATACCAAGTGTGGCACTTGTTGTAATTGAGCCGTCCTGGAGGCTGCAAAACTCAAGTGTGGAAGTTGTTTGCCCTAACAATGGATTGGTTGAAGGAAAAATTTCTGTTGTTGTTTGATCAAAACAACCATTGGCGTCTTGCACATAGACCTGATAAACTCCGGGTGCTAGGTTGTTGAATACTGGGCTGGCAGAGAAAGTAGTACCATTTGTAAGGCTGTATTGATAGGCGGGTGAGCCACCCACTACAGTGAGGTCAATGACACCGTTATCGAGCCCGCAAGTGGTGGTGGTGACTACCATGTTACTAATGTCCACTGAATCCACTCCTTGTAACTCAGCTTGAAGGGTGTCAGAACAGTTGTTTTGATCAACAAGAATGATGTTGTAGGTATTGATTCCGAGGTTGCTAAATGTGCCAGAGTTTTGGAAGTTTTGACCGTTGTCAATGGAGTAGGTGTAACCCCCAGCACCACCTGAAGAACTGGCTACTAAGCTACCGTTACTGGCACCACAAGTTGGGTCGTTTTCAAGGATGTTGTCGATTTGCGGATAAGAAATAAAAAGGGTAATGGTATCGTAGCAAATGTTGGTGCTGTCGGTCATCATGACAACATAGCTTGTAGTCCCAGTAGGGGAAACTGGTGTAGGGTTATCTCCGATATAAACACCAGTTGGGTATGTGTAGTTGTCATGCAGCCACGTGATGGTGTAGTTCGGTATGGTTGCAGAAATGGAAATGTTATCGAGACCCCAGTGGTCAAAACCTGCACCCGATACGGCAAGTTGCGTCCAACGAAACTTGGTAGTTGCGGTTTGAGCAGCAAGTGGAATATCTTCGCAATATTGATTCCAAGAGGTCATGTAAGAATCATAACCACCTAAAGGACTCCAGTAATTCATGGTTACCCATGTGGCACCCGCATCGGTTGAATATTGTAAATAAACACCTTCGCTGGCTAAATCGGGGCCTTCGCAAGGCGATGCTTGTGCTTGGATGGCATAACGCATTTCAAAACAGACTTCTCCACCAGATGAGACATCAAGTGGAACGGTAGTCATGACGCGAGGCGCCACAGATTGGTTTCCCATCCACATGAAGTCAGAGCCATCAAGACTCGGGACTCCACAAGTATTATTGGCAATAGTAACGATTTGCGAGAAATCCCAACCTACGGGTTGTCCGTTATTGAAGTTTTCTCCGAAGGCGAGTACGCTGGTGCCTGATCCGTTTACACTAAGTATAGTAGAACCATTACAAGGCACGATGGTATCTTGTGCAATGGCTTGTACGGTACACTGCGCATTGGCGTTGGACCAAGCGAAGAAACCCGCGAAAATGCAGAGTAGTTGAGTGTAGATTTTCATAGGTGGAGTTATTGAACCGTAACGTTGACGATTTTGAAATCGGTCAGTTGTGTTTTGGTTAGATGCGCAGGCATGTGATCAAAGATTGTAAGGCCTTGGCGATTGCGATCTAGACAAACGCCTTCTAATTTTTCTTGAGGTTGAAGGGTTTGGGTGAAGACCATTTCAGGATGATCACAAGTTGCGCAAACACCATCGTAATGCAATTCAAAACTGTACTGAACGGTTTTGACTTGGTTGGTGGTATTGGTGATAGTCAATTGAATGAGGTCTGCTTCGTAGCCTTCAGCCGGTACATTACAATGTAAAGGTTTTGTTTGAATGTCAATCCCAGCTTTATTGACAGCTTTTTGAGCAAAAGATGTTGCTGAAAAAAGGAGAAGACCAATGATTGTAAGACGCATTTTCATAGATTAAGTTTAGATTTGTAGTAGACGCGCTTCCATAAAAGATAGTTGCACGAGTGGTAAAATTAGCATAAATAAAGAAAACTTGAAAGAAATAGAGCGAAAGTTCCTAGTGGAGAATGACCACTGGAAACAAGCCCAAATCATTGGGCAAAGAACACTGAAGCAAGCTTATCTACTCAGAGAATCGGATCGGTCAGTTCGAATTCGAATCACTGACAACATGGCTTTTTTTACCGTGAAACTTGGTGTTGGTATTTCTAGAAGCGAATTTGAATATGAAATTCCGGTAGAAGAAGCGCAGGCCATGATTGCTGAGGCAAATCTTAAATGTCTTGAAAAAACACGCTACTATATTCAATTTAAAACGGATACTTGGGAGCTCGATGTTTTTCATGGCGCACTAGAAGGGCTGGTTGTGGCTGAATTAGAGCTAGAGACCGAAGAGCAACATATTGATTTGCCAACATGGGTTGGACAGGAAGTTACCTTAGATCCCAATTACTTGAATTCCAATTTGATCGAACGCGCTTAGTTTTTCGGCTTTGTTTCTGCTTAAAGATCCTCCTTAGATATTGGGTCTTTCAAAAGGTCAATAACCGTGCAACCCAATTCGATATTGAAAAATTCATTGAGATTTCCCGAATAAATAGGAAGTTCAATCTCCAAATTCCCCTCTAATACCGAATGGCATTCTTGCTTCCAAATTTTTTTGGCATATTTCTCCAGGATCAAGTTGTCATCCCAGAACTCTTCTTCTATCAGATACAAACTTCCTTCTGAATCTTCATCGATCATGAGTTCGGGATTGATGCTTAAGGCCCATTCTATGAAGGGTTGTTTTGGCTTGACCATCAAGAAGCCACGGTTGATGAGTTTCATAGCGTTAAAAGTTGTGCGTTTTTGTACCGATACCATTTCGTATTCTTTTTGGGTTGGGCCCAAAGAATGTAACTGAAATTGGCGTTTATATAATGGCCGCTCCAAAAGCGTAACCAGTCGTTGTATTTTATTTTTTTTGGAGAGTTGACTTGAACAATTCGATTACCTGCCAGGGCAATCAAGGTGTAGTCTTTAAAGATTTTTTCTGTTGAACCAATCTTATATGGCTGCTTGCTTTCGAACTGATCAAGCCAGTTGAAAAATGCTTCTTTGGCCTGGTTCGTATCTTTAAAGGACCATTCTTGATGCCCAAAAAGCTGATTCAAGGAGTCCTGACAAAGCACATGAAAATGTTGTTTTGAAAAGCGATTTAAAAAGTGCTTGGTCTGGCTTGAATCTAAAAAAACCGCTGCCATTTGCAAGGAACAAGAATCATTGGCATAGGTTTTGAGAAAAGAGCTCAGCGTGTCTACATCTTCTGTTGTGGCTGTTTTTTTTGTTTGCGTCTGCGATTTGGGCCTGATTTGATCCAAGTTTTTTATCTGATCATTCGATTGCTGCTGGCATGCAAACAGGCATGTTAATGACGAAACAAGAATATAGAACAACGGTTTTGTGAGCGCTCGCATCTTTTTAATTAATTTTGAACAAATTTAACAAACTATGAAGCAATTTGTATGGTTTGCCTTATTGGCTTTAACAACTTTGTCATGTGGAACACGTATTCCATATACTACTGCAATTCGCGATGAATTCAGCCTAGATTCTGAAGAGAAATTCAGACAAGTGCAATTTTACATTTCGCATACGATTATCTTGAATCAAATCAATGTGCAAGCCAGTGAACTCACGACCCAAAATGGTGCTTTAGTTTCAAGTTCAAGTAGCCAATCAGAGGCTGTGATCATACCAGCTGGTACCCGCTGTATTTTTGAAGGTTTTGGCGCTGCTGGACAGATCCTCGTTCGATTTGAAACTGGCGATTTACGCTACATTCCTTTTGCTACTAAAAATGAAGGGGCGAGTGTCAGACAATATTACCTTGATGCTGACTGGACTGCAAGTGGCGGTGCTAAGATCAATTACGGCGGCAATACTTACAAAGTAGATCTTACAAGAGGAGCTCCAAGAGCAGCACACTTGGAAGTGGTCAAAAAGAAATTAGAAAAGACCAAACGCAAAGAGCGCATCGTTAAAGGATTAAAAGTTTAATTTACTCCATGTCAATCAACACTACAATAACCTTCCAACGCGAAGGTTTCGATAATGAAGAATTAATTACCATCTACAAAAGGCTTGTCCTGCCAAGGTTAATAGAAGAGAAAATGCTCATTTTACTTAGGCAAGGTAAAATCAGTAAGTGGTTCTCAGGCTGGGGTCAAGAAGCTGTTTCTGTTGGTACTTCCTACGCGATGTCACCAGAAGAATATATTTTGCCAATGCACCGAAATTTAGGTGTTTTTACGACGCGTGATATCCCGCTACAGCGTTTGTTTGCGCAGTTTCAAGGAAAGGCAAGTGGCTATACAAAAGGGCGTGACCGCAGTTTTCATTTTGGAACGCAAGATCACAAGTTGGTAGGTATGATATCCCACCTTGGGCCTCAATTAGGCATCGCCGATGGTATTGCGCTATACAATAAAATCAAAGGTGAGCAAAAAGCCACCTTGGTTTATTCTGGTGACGGTGGTGCTTCAGAGGGTGACTTTCACGAGGCACTTAATGTAGCAGCAGTTTGGGATTTACCTGTCATTTTTGCCATAGAAAACAATTGTTGGGGGCTCAGTACTCCATCTATTGAACAATTCAGATGCAAGCAATTCATCGACAAAGGTATTGGTTACGGAATGGAAGCCATTCAAGTTGACGGCAATAATATTTTAGATGTCATCCGTACGGTTCGCAAGATAAAAACTGCAATGGCAGAGAGTCCAAGACCATTTTTATTAGAATTAATGACCTTCCGTATGCGAGGGCATGAAGAAGCGTCGGGCACCAAATATTATCCTGAAGGATTGCAGGAATCTTGGGAGTCCAAAGACCCAGTTGTTGCCTTTGAACAATATCTGCTTTCCGAGCAAATATTGACTGAGCAAAACGTTGCGCAAATTAAGTCTGAATTTAAAGAGCACATTCAAGCGTCTTTTGACCAAGCAAATACAGCGCCTAAAATCATTCCAGATCTTGCGCAAGAGCTTACAGATGTCTATGCGCCACATGAATATTTGGAGACGGTTCCAAGCGGAGCTCAGTCTGAAAAAAGATTCATCGATGCCATACAAGATGGCTTGGCCACAGCGATGGAGCGTCATCCTGAGCTTGTTTTGATGGGGCAAGACATTGCAGAATACGGAGGTGCTTTTAAAGTCACTGAAGGGTTTGT
>CAYPVA010000060.1:0-10100 GCA_964414045.1 uncultured Lishizhenia sp.
GGCGGTCACGGCCTTGCTTGGCTGTTCCACCTGCGGAATCTCCCTCGACGAAGTATACTTCGCAAGCAGCTGGGTCTTTCTCAGAACAGTCAGCGAGTTTACCTGGAAGCCCAGAACCTGTAAGCACATTTTTACGCTGAACCATCTCACGAGCCTTGCGAGCTGCATGACGTGCACGGGCTGCAAGAATCACTTTTTCAACAATAAGCTTGGCTTCAGATGGGTGCTCTTCGAGGTAAGCAGAAAGCATTTCAGAAACAGCTTGACTAACTGGTGCAGTTACTTCGCGGTTACCAAGTTTGGTTTTGGTCTGCCCTTCAAATTGCGGCTCTTGCACTTTAACTGAAACAACAGCAGTAAGCCCTTCACGGAAGTCGTCGCCATCGATTTCAATTTTTTCTTTGGCTAATATTCCAGAATCTGTAGCGTATTTTTTGAGCGTATTGGTCAAGCCTCGTCTGAAACCTGAAAGGTGTGTACCACCCTCGTGGGTATTGATATTATTGACGTATGCTTGGATGTTTTCAGTGTAAGAAGTATTGTATGTTAATGCGACTTCCACAGGAATTCCTTCGCGTTCTCCTTCAAAATAAATCACATCTGTGATGAGCGCTTCGCGGTTGCGATCAAGGTAAGAGGCGAATTCTTTGAGACCTCCTTCAGAATGATACGTCGTGGATAAAGGTGTGTTGTTTTCGTCGAGCTGACGCTTATCTGTGAGTGTTATGGTAATTCCTTTATTTAGGAAGGCCAATTCGCGCATGCGTGCTGCAAGCGTATCAAAGTTGTATTCTGTGGACTCAAAAATAGTGTGGTCAGGCTTGAATGTCTGGATGGTTCCGGTTTTGTCAGAAACACCGATTTCGCGCACAGCATAAAGTGGCTTACCAATGGAGTATTCTTGCTCAAAGATTTTGCCTTCGCGGTGAACCTCTGTGCGCATATGAATAGATAGCGCGTTCACACAAGATACACCCACCCCGTGTAAACCACCTGAAACTTTATAAGTGTCTTTGTCGAATTTACCACCTGCGTGCAAGACAGTCATAACGACCTCTAGGGCAGATTTCTTTTCTTTGGTGTGCATTGCCGTTGGGATACCACGCCCGTTGTCTGTAACGGTGATGGAGTTGTCTTCGTTTATAAAGACATTGATCGTATTACAATAGCCAGCTAAAGCCTCATCGATGGAGTTGTCGACAACCTCATAAACCAGGTGGTGTAATCCTTTGACACCAACGTCGCCAATATACATGGCAGGACGCTTGCGCACTGCTTCTAAACCTTCTAATACTTGAATATTATCCGCCGAATAATTATCTCTTCTTTCGTCTTCAGCCATTTTGCTTTAGTTTGATTTATTTCATTAAACTCGTGTTAACAAAAATAAAAAAAAGCCCCTCGCAAAAGGGGCTTCAATGGAGTCGAAAAGGCTTAACTTATCAACAAAATTTCAACGATTGGACTTACTTTTCAATCCATGCAATAATGCTTGGGTCATTGGGTAAAATTCGAGGAGAAACCACGCGCACCAAATGCCCTTTTTCGTCAATTAAATACTTCTGGAAATTCCATTCAACTTTGCTGTCTTCAAGGCCATTTTTTGCCTTTTCTGTTAAAAATTGATAGACGGGGTGCATGTCTTTTCCTTTGACAGAAATTTTGGACATCATCGGAAAACTTACACCATAGTTCTGCAAGCAAAACTGCGCGATCTCTTTGTCGGTTCCTGGTTCTTGACTCATGAAGTCATTAGCTGGAAAACCGATAATGACAAAATTTTTGGATTTGTACTTATCATAAACCGCTTCAAGCTGCTCGTATTGTGGCGTAAGGCCGCATTTCGAGGCTGTATTGACCACCATGATTTTTTTACCTTTTAAAGACGAGAAATCAAAGGTCTTGCCATTGATGTCTTTTACTTTGAATTGATAAATACTTTGTGGTTCTGATTGAATTAAACTCATAAAAAATAGACTTGAAAGAATAAGGATGAACTTCATACGTTTTGTTTTAAATTGAAACAATCAGATGCAAAGTTAGTTCTTGATGGAACAAAATTAACCGCTTTACGAATAAGTAATAGATGTTACGTATACTCGCCATAATCTTTCTTTTCACTTCAAATACCGCTACAGCCCAAAAAATGACGGGTTTTTGGCAGGGAATGCTATTTACAACAAATACGGCCGCTATTGAGAAACACATCCCTGTTTATATGGATATTTATGTAACCAATGGCCTGATTGACGGACAAATCCGAATTGAAAACGAAAAAGGAGCGAGTATTTATCCGATTGTAGGGAAGTATGCTGACAATGCAATGGAGCTCACCACCCTCAAAGCAACTTGGTTTTATAACCCTGAATTTGCATTGACACCTTACAATTATCAATTGCGCTACAACCCCCAAACAGGTTATTTAGAAGGTCCTAGCGATAAAGATAATTATCGCCTTATTTTGTTTCAAAGCAAAGGAGAAATTGCAAAAAACAAAACACCTTATTTACCAAAGGAATGGCTGCAGCGCTTTGAACAGGAATTAAAAGACGGAATCTCTGCGCCCAATATACGCAAACTTGAATTGCTTCAATTTAAATTCCAACCGATTTATTTTGATTATGATAAAGCGCTCATCAAACCAGAATACGAATCATATTTGAAGGAATTGATCCGGATGGTGAAGAGTCATTCAGACCTCAGAATTCAAATCACTGGGCACACGGATGCAGACGGAAGCGCCACTTACAATCTTGATTTGTCGGCGCGACGAGCCAAAGCGTTGTTGAACTTTTTTGAGCAAAATGGCTTGGCAAAGGACAGAGTTGTCATTGAATTCAAAGGAGAATCAGAACCAATCGATGACAACCGCAGTGAAAGCGGGAAACAAAAAAACAGACGCGTCGATTTTAGATTTATCTGATTACAATTCAGAAAGCTTTGCTTCTAACAAGGCAATTTTATGCAGGGCATCAGCTTCTTTATTGCGTTCATTCGCAACAACTTGCTCGGGCGCTCCGGCCATGAACTTTTCGTTAGTAAGCTTCGCTTGTACACTTTTCAAGAACCCTTTGGTGTAGTTGAGTTCTTCATGAATCTTTTGCTTTTCTGCTTCAACATCAATGGCTTCACCAAAAGGGACAAAAAATTCGATGCCATCTACAATAAAACTATTGGCTTGCGCTACTTTTTCTTGGACATAGGAAAGCACGGATAGGTTGCCCATCTTGACAATTACGCTATCAGATTCCGTGGCTTGCGTTGCTGCAGTTTTAATAAAGAGCTCTAGTTTAACTTTGTTAGCGATATTATTTTGCTTGCGGATATTGCGGATATTGGCAATCACTTTTTCATTATATGCAAAACGCTTTAATGGCGCATCGTCTACCTGCTGTACTACAGGCCAAGATGCAATGACGATGTCGTCATGTGCTTCGCGCGGTTTGAGTGCATGATAGAGTTCTTCAGCAACAAACGGTGTAAATGGATGCAAAATTTTAAGCAACTGCTCAAAGAAACTGAGTGTTTTGTCAAGGGTGATTTGATCGATAGGCTGCTCGTAGCCAGGCTTGATCATTTCGAGATACCAAGAACAGAAGTCGTCCCAGACCAACTTGTAGGTGGCCATAAGAGCTTCTGAAATTCGGAATTTATCAAATTGGTCGTTGATCTCTGTCAATACTTGATTGAAGCGATTTTCAAACCACTCAATAGCAATTTTGCTCGAGCTTGGTTGTTCGATAGCGCGTACTTCCCAAGAGGAAACCAAGCGGTAAGCATTCCAGATTTTATTCGTGAAATTACGGCCTTGCTCGCATTGCGAACTATCAAAAGGCAGGTCATTACCCGCAGGCGATGAAATGAGGATTCCTACGCGAACGCCGTCGGCACCATATTTTTCGATGAGTTCGATAGGGTCTGGTGAATTACCCAATGATTTGGACATTTTACGACCCAGTTTGTCTCGAACAATACCAGTATAGTATACGTTTTTGAACGGGAGATCTCCGAGGTATTCATAACCTGCAATGATCATGCGTGCTACCCAGAAAAACATGATTTCTGGTGCAGTGACGAGGTCATTGGTTGGGTAGTAGTAAGCTATTTCAGGATTTTTAGGTTGCGTGAGTCCATTAAAGACAGATATTGGCCACAACCAACTCGAAAACCAAGTATCTAGTACATCTTCATCTTGGCGTAATTCTGAGGCTGATATCGGACGGCCAGCTTTTTCAGCGGCTAACTTAAGTGCTTCTTCTTGCGTAGCTGCCACAACGAAATCGGCAGGAAGGTTGCTGTAATACCATGCCGGGATGCGATGCCCCCACCAAAGTTGTCTTGAGATACACCAATCTTTGACGTTTTCCATCCAATGACGATAGGTATTCTTGAATTTTTCAGGATGGAATTGTATGTTGCCATTCATGACATTGTCAAGCGCTGGCTGAGCCAATTCTTTCATGGAGACAAACCATTGCAAAGATAACTTAGGTTCTATGACTGCATTAGTACGCTCCGAAAAACCAACTTTGTTGATGATGTCTTCAGTTTTAACCAAGTAACCCTTGTCGTGGAGTTCTTTTTCAATTTCACGACGCACTTCAAAGCGATCTTTGCCTGCGTAGTGGGCGCCATTATCATTAAGCGTTCCGTTATCGTTGAATAAATCTATACTTGGGAGATTGTGCTTTTGACCAAGTTCGTAGTCATTGGTGTCGTGTGCTGGCGTTACTTTAAGGCAACCTGTTCCGAATTCTTTATCTACGTATTCATCGGCAATAACGGGTATTTCTCGATTGATAATCGGCACAAGCACCGTTTTTCCGATGAGTTTCTGATAGCGTCCATCTTCGGGATGCACACAGATAGCGGTGTCTCCGAGTATGGTTTCGGGCCTTGTGGTAGCAATCGTTAAAAACTGATCTTGTTCTCCTACGATTTTGTAACGGACATAAAAAAGTTTTGAATTGACTTCTTTGTAGTTCACCTCTTCATCAGAGAGCGCAGTAAGGGCTTCTGGATCCCAGTTAACCATGCGGATGCCTCGGTATATTTTGCCTTTTTGAAATAAGTCAATGAATACTTGAATCACGGATTGCGAATACTCAGGATCCATGGTAAAATGCGTGCGCTCCCAATCGCAAGAAGCGCCTAATCTTTTGAGTTGTTCAAGGATGATTCCGCCATGTTTTTCTTTCCATTCAAATGCATGGGCTAAAAATTCGTCGCGGGTAAGGTCTGATTTAGATATGCCTTCTGCTTTCAGCTTTTGAACCACTTTTGCCTCTGTAGCAATAGAGGCGTGATCGGTGCCTGGCACCCAGCATGCATTTTTTCCGAGCATACGCGCTCTTCGGACCAAGACATCTTGAATGGTGTTGTTGAGCATGTGCCCCATGTGTAACACTCCAGTTACGTTGGGCGGAGGAATAACTACGGTGTAAGGTTCGCGGTGATCTGGGATAGAATGAAAATATCCCTTATCAATCCAGTGCTGATACCATTTTTCTTGTGCTATTTGCGGCTCGTAGTTTTTTGCAATCTCCATGACTCTGCTTGTAAAAGTGCAAAGATAGCAAATATCTAGGCGCTAGCGCAAGCAGATTTAGTTGATTACAGGAGAGTCCGATGGGGAAAGTACTGTTCCTTTAATCGTGAGAACAATTGGGTCACCAACATTTGAAAAAACGGTAATAGTCTTGGTGAAGCCACCTACTCTTTTGGTATCATAATGCACTTTAATGACGCCTTTTTTACCTTTTCTGATCGGTGTTTCTGGACGCTCTGCGGCTGTACAACCACAACTTGTCTGGACGTTTGTAATGACTGCAGCTTTTTTAGAGGTGTTTTTAAATTCAAAAACAAAAAGGTCTTCTGAACCATAGGGGATGTTTTGTCTTTCAATTTCCAAGACAGTAAATTTAAGCGGCGGTTGTGCTTCTTTTTTGGCTTTTGGTTGTGCCTGTGCAAATAAGGCTGAACTTAAAACTAAGAATAAAGTTAGTTGTAGAAATTTCATGGTCTTTGTGTTTTCGAATCAAAAATAATGTCACTACAATAATAAACATTGTGTGCAGTCAGGAGCTAAAATTAACACAATTTTAGCAAGTACTTTCCATGAGCTCTTTTAAACCGATGTAACATTCATTCAGCCGTGCTTTCCATTCGTTTGCCGTAAGCCAAAATACGGCGTCAATCCCCTCTTCTACTTGAGGCTTCAATGTGTCCGGGCCTTGGAATTTGAACCTGAACCAATGATTTTCTTTCAAAAAGGATTTACCATTCATTTCATAAACATGGTAGGTCAATCCTAGTTTCTTTTCCGAAATCAAAGAACCCACAAGACCGGTTTCTTCTTGCACTTCTCGAATGGCAGCCTCTAATTCTGTTTCTCCTTTTTCAATTTTTCCTTTTGGTAAATCGAGGTGCCCAAAACGATGCATCCACAAGTATTGATCCGTGCCTTCATTTTGAACCAATGCGCCTGCTGTTCTGACAAACTTGAATGTTTGAAAAAAATCTTTCATGGCTTGATATGGGTCCGGAGATTGTATGTGCAAACTGCCCGACTTACTCAATTCAAATTGAAGTTCTTGAAATGAAGCAAGCTGAGACTTGAGGTTATTCGTAGATTGTTGTTGGGATGCGTTGATGGAATTCGGAATATTTGAAAAAAGCACCCAATTATTATCGAGGAAAACTTTGTATTTTTGCGGCATGAAAGTGAATAAAGATCTGAGCCTAAAGGTAGCCGAATTGCTATTAAAAACAAAAGCTGTGCGCTTGCAACCAGAAAATCCGTTTACATGGGCATCCGGCTGGAAGTCGCCAATTTATTGTGACAATCGGATTACTTTGAGTTTTCCAGAAGTTCGAACATTCATTCGTCAGGGCTACGCACAAACCATACTGGAGCACTTCGGTAAACCCGATGTCATTGCAGGTGTTGCAACAGGCGGTATTGCACAAGGTGCACTCATTGCGCAAGAATTAGGCTTGCCTTTCATTTATGTCCGCAGCAGTGCAAAAGGTCATGGTATGGAAAACCTTATCGAGGGTGCCTATGAAGCTGGTCAACGCGTGGTTGTTATTGAAGACCTCATCTCTACTGGTGGCAGTAGCCTAAAAGCTGTTGATGCATTGCGTCAAGGCGGACTAGACGTCAAAGGATTGGTCGCTATTTTCTCCTACGGTTTCGCGCTCGCTGACCAACAATTTGAAGCAGCCAAATGTCCGTTTACAACCCTTACTGACTACGGGACACTTATAGAAGTTGCCACCAAAACATCATACGTTAACGAGGCTGACAACGCTACGCTGCAAGCTTGGCGCAACAACCCAAGCACCTGGATGCAAGGCTAAGCAATGGTTCAAATCAAAAGCCAGGTTTTTTCATTTGCAGCTCCACTCGAGAAAGTGGCTGCTTATCTCGAAGATTGTTCGAATTACGAGCATTTGTTACCCCAAAATCAGGTTTCCGATTTCATGACTACAGAACAAGGCTTTAGCTTTAAGGCAGCCGGAAATTTCTTGCTTGGCCTCGAAAAACAGCAGTCAAATGAGCAAGGAATCAAATTTATTGGTGTCCAAAAAAATCCATTTCCTTTTGACCTACAAATTCACTTAGAAGAACGCAATGCACAAACTTCAGGTTTTATCGAAATCAATGCAGACATCAACATGATGCTGCGTATGTTGCTTGAAAAACCCCTGCAAAAACTGTTGCAAGACATGGCAATTAACCTTGAAAACGCGCTTCAAGTATAAGTTTTCAATCCTAGGATAATATCAAACGAATTTCTTGCAAGTCAAAAAAACAGAGCTGACCATCCTTATCGAGCTTTAATTTTCCACTGTCATCTACTCCAAGAATTGTCGCCTTCCAATGCTGACCTTGCGTGTCTTCAAAAAGTTGAAGGGTTTGCATGCCCCATAATTCAGCCTCAAAGTTTGTTTTTAGTTGACTAAAGGCACCGTAAAGCAAATGAATTTGCCCATTGAAGAGCTCCAAGAACTCGTTTAAAACTGTTGTCGGCCTAAAGCGCACCTGCGTTTGTTCAAATATCGAACTTGTATGGATCAGGTCTGGAGTTGTATTCACGTTAATACCACATCCCAAGATTGACCACGCAATGGTGTTCCCTTGAATTTGTTGCTCAATGAGAATACCCCCGAGTTTGTCTGTATCAACAAAAATATCGTTGGGCCACTTGATTTTAGCGTCAATTGAAAAACGCTGTAGACACTTGACCCAAACAATAGCCGTATACCAACTGAGCCTAATTTGTTGGTCTGGCGTAATGGCAACTGGTTGAAAAACCAATGAAAACATTAAGTTTTCAGAACTGACAGACTGCCATGTATTGCCACGCTGACCTCGGCCATGGGTCTGAAAGTCTGCCATAATTACCGACCCATTTTGTATCTTTCCTTCAGAAATGAGTTTGGCAGCATAATTGTTCGTAGAGTCTACTACCGATAAATGATGTATTTCTGATCCTAATTTGGTCATGCTTGAAGTCTGTCGGTTCAAATTTATCAGTTAGTTTTGTACTAGAAATACTTACATGGCAAAAAAGAAAAAATCAAGTCCTTCAGAACTCCTCCTGGATGCAATTGTTGAAGGAATGCAAAATAACAAAGCACAAGACATTACCATTTTAGATCTCAGAGATTTAGACAGCGCGGTTTGCGATTTCTTTGTGTTATGTAGCGGTGAATCAAGTACGCAAGTAGACGGTATATCTAATGCCGTACAGCGTCATACCCGTAAAGAATTGAAAGAAAAACCTTGGCGTCAAGAAGGCAAATCCAATTCAGAATGGATTTTATTGGACTACATTGATGTCGTTTGTCATATATTCTATAAAGATGCGCGTTCATTCTATGACATCGAAGACCTCTGGGCCGATGCCAAAAGAACTGATGTGCCAAACTTATTATAAGACCTCTCCTTATGTCAGAAGAAAAAAGAAAAAACCCCCTATCCGTTTATTGGATTTACGTTGCTTTCGTCATTTTGCTCGTGAGCACACATCTTTACGTCAATAGCGAAACCAGCACCACAATCAAGTACAAAGAAACCTTACTTGAACTTGTTGAGGCTAAAGGCGTAAAAAATGTAAAAATTGTCAACCAGAGTTCGGCCAGATTTCAACTTCGCAAGGAAGGCGTGCAATACATCAATACGCACAAAAAGCTCGATTTTCCGAACATGCGCAAAGTCATCAACGGCAAAAAAACCGATGTCAACCGCTTGGTCTTTGAACTCGAAAACATTGGCAATCATGCCAATTTCGAAAAAGCACTCGATGACCGCAAATACAGCGACTACGAAAACATCATTGAAACCAATTGGATTGCTCAAATCTTAGGTTACCTCTTGCCATTTGGTATCATTGTATTGATCTGGATGTTTGTCATGCGACGCATGTCTGGCGGCGGTGGAGCTGGTGGCGGCGGTGGCCAAATCTTCAATATTGGCAAATCAAGAGCCCAAGTCTATGAAAAAGGGAAAAGTACCAATGTTACTTTCAAAGACGTTGCTGGCCTAGAGGGCGCTAAAGAAGAGATCGTCGAAATCGTAGAATTCCTCAAAAATCCAAAAAAATACACCGAGCTCGGTGCTAAAATCCCGAAAGGCGCCCTCCTTGTTGGCCCTCCAGGAACAGGTAAAACGCTTTTAGCAAAAGCTGTAGCCGGTGAAGCCAAGGTTCCCTTCTTTTCCTTATCTGGTTCAGACTTCGTTGAAATGTTCGTGGGCGTAGGTGCTTCACGCGTTCGAGACCTCTTCCGTCAGGCCAAAGAAAAAGCGCCATCGATCATCTTTATCGATGAAATTGATGCAATCGGTAGGGCGCGTGGCAAAAACAACGGTTTCAACACCAATGACGAGCGCGAGAATACACTCAATCAGCTTCTTACAGAAATGGATGGTTTTGGTACCAATTCAGGCGTGATTATTTTGGCTGCAACTAACCGTGCTGATGTTCTTGACAGCGCCTTGATGCGTGCAGGTCGTTTCGATCGTCAGATCTATGTGGATATGCCAGACCTCAATGAACGCAAAGAAATCTTTGGTGTGCACCTCAAACCAATCA